>JALQTQ010000342.1 GCA_023263995.1 Akkermansiaceae bacterium
GGCAGGTGAACAAGCCGCTCTCCGCCTCCTGACCCTCAAGGGCAGTGAGCCCGCCGACCCCGATGCCCTCGCTTCCCGTCACGAGGAACTGGCCCGCTGGACCAACGAGCTGATCATCGCACTCCGCGAAGGGATGCGATACCAAAAACGCCCGATTGCGGTCCTCCAACTCACCCGTCGCATCACCGACCTTGCTTCCGGCAATTGCTTCAACGATCTCGCCCGCACCGCCGCCCTGATCCGGAACGGCCAAACGCGGGAAGCAACCGCTCTCCAAAACGACATCGTGCACGCCTTCCTTCAGGCCGAGTTCAGCATGCGCTCCGGGTCGGAATACGCCGCTATCATCGACTTTCGTAAAACTCTCGCTCAGGTCCGGGCCTCCCACGAAGCACTCCAAGGATTGTGCCAGTCAATGACGGCCGAAGACTTTGACACCCAACATCCGCAGCTGGCCAACACCCAAGCCACCCTCCGCGACACCCTGGTCTCCGCCCTCCTGCCACCGGTCCCCACTCCACGCCCCAGACTCTTCGATCAAACCCTGCCAGAGCCACCTCCGGTCAATTCACTCCGTCTCGCCGCCGAAAAGGCCCTCACCGAGGCCTTCCTCGAACTGAAAAAAGGAAGCCAGCAAGCTGCCGCCTCAAGACAAACCGAAGCCACCCGCAATCTTGCCGAACTCGACCGCCTTCTCGAAGACTCCACCGTGGAGCTCGCTCTTCGCACCTCCGGCCTGACCAACTTGGTTTCCAATGCCAGCGAACGCGTTGGCTTCCTTGAAGATTTTGAGTCACGACAAATCAGCCTTCTTGAAAAAACCGAAGAAGCGGCTCTCGATGAAGCCGATGCCTCCCCTTTCGCCGATCTCCAATCCCTTCTCTCGGAGGAGGTCTCTCTTTTAGTCAAGGACCTCGACGCATTGAGCCAATCCCAGCAGGACCTTCTTCCCCTTCTCGCCCGGCTGCAACAGCTCGCCCCCTTCCTCCAAGAGGCCAGCAAATCGCTCAAGGAAAACAAGGCTGAGGACGCCTTGGGACCGCAGGAACAAGCCGCCGATCTGCTCGCCGGTGCCTTGGAGGTTGCCCAAGCGCAAGTGTCCCGCCTCACCCTCCTTCAAGACCTTTACAACTTTCAACGAGCCGTCGGTAATGCCAGTGGCTGGATCGCCGATCTCGTGGCAGAGCAAAAGGATCTCATCGAGTCCACCCGTACTTCCAAGAAGGACACGGCCGCCCCCCTCATCCCCAGGATGAGCAACCTGCGCCAGTGCCTCGTCGAGATTGCCCCTGTCCTCGATCTCGTGGCCGGACGCCTCGATGTCGGCACTCCCCTTCTCTTCGCCGGGACCGACCTTGAGGATGCCATCCTCGGCATCGAAGACGGGGATTTTCTTGATGCCGAAGACGCCCAAACGGTGGCCGCCGAGTCCCTTGCCAAGGTCCGCGAACGGGTCAGTGCCGTGGAATCCCAAACAGGATACACCGCCGAAATCGTCGAATTTCTTCACCGCGCGCAAGGTGAAGCCACTCATCTGGCCTTCCGGCAAAAAGAAATCCAAAACCAACTGGTTGGCTCGCCAAATGGGATTCCCGATGGCCTTCCCGCCCAACAAGAGGCTCTCCTCAAGCAAGCCGAGACTTTCGCCCAATCCCTCTCCCGCACCACCGGCAATCCATCCTATTCCCTCCCGGCCAGCGAAATGACCCAAGCCCTGAACGCACTCCAATCGGGCGATCGCGACAAAGCGACCAGTCACACCGAGCAAGCCACCACCGCACTCGCCAGCAACGCGGAGGACCTCTTCCTCACCATCACCATGCTCCACGGTCTCCCGGCGATTGAAATCAATCACACCTCGGATCCCGCCCTCGTACTCCTCGTCGAAGTGCTCGCCCTCGCCAGTGATCAACGCCAGCTCTCCCGCACCACCGAAACCACCGGAGCGGGCGATCTCCCGAAATTGGCGGCGCGACAAGAAAAGCTCGTCGCAAACAGCATGAAAACTCTCGTCCCTGACGATCCCCACCCGAAACTTTTAGCCATCCAAAGCGCACTGGCGGCCGCCGCTGCCAACCTGAAAATCCAGTCCAAAGCGTCCGTCCGCCAAGCTCAGAATCAGGCCGACGATCTCCTTCGACAATACGTCATCGAACAGGCTCTCATCCTCGAAACAGCTCAAGCTCCCCCAGCCCCCAGCAACGAACCGGTCCTCTCGGAAAACGAAACCGACGACCTCTACGAATCAACCGCCAATTTCGTCTCCGACTTTGTGAGCGGTGAGGCTCCCAAAGACAAACGAACTGAATGGGAGGTCCTCGGCAACCGTAACCGGGCCGCCCTCAATCAAAACTTCGCCCGCGAACTACCGCTGGAATACCGCGCCATCCTCAAGAACTACTACGAGAGAGTCGCCCAATGAAACTACCCGTCCTTTTCTCCACCCTAAGCCTCACTCTGCTCCCCGTTTCTTTCTCACAAGAACCACCCTCCCCGGAACCAGAGGAAACCGGTGCTTCGGCACGGGAGGGCGAACAAGAAGCTCCCGAGCTGACGGAAGCCGCCGACGTGGCCATCGAAAAAGGACTGCAGCACCTCCTTCGCACCCAACGAGGCGACGGGTCATGGGCAGCCGATAATGGTTCGGTGTCGATTGGAGGGACCTCCCTCGGTCTCATGGCCTTCATGGTCAAGGGACACTTCCCGGGCTTTGGCCCCCATGGCCCGGCCCTCGATCGGGCCAAGGACTTCCTCCTGAAACTGGCCAAGGAATCCCCCAATGGCGTGATGGGCAGCATGTATGAACACGGACTTTTCACCCTCGCAATGTCCGAAATCTGGGGCATGACCAAAGAGGTCGAGGACAACAAGGAAATCCAGACCGCACTTGAACGCGCCGTGCAGGTGATCCTGCGAGCGCAAAGTCCGCTCGGGGGATGGCGCTACGCCGCCCGCCCTGATGCCGGTCAGGACACATCGGTGACAGCCATGGTCTTCGTTTCGCTGGCCTCGGCCCGACAGGCCGGCATCCTCGTTCCCACCGAAACGATTGACCGCGTCACCTCCTACCTCCGCGACCAGGTCTGGAATGAGCAAACCGGAGGCTTCGGCTACCAAGGAAACGGCGGCACCACTGTGGCCTGCACCGCAGGCGGAGCCTACGCCGCCCAACTTTGCGGCAAACGCGAAACCGAATGGGTCGCCGCCGCCATCCGCTACCTCGAAAAC
>JALQTQ010000343.1 GCA_023263995.1 Akkermansiaceae bacterium
CCTCGGAATTTCCGGCACCGAGGATGGCGAAGTGGTGCGGGTCACCAGCGGTGCGGTTGGGCGTGACTCCGTCGGGGAGGGTGCCTTTCCCATCGAAGAAGTAATCGCCAAGGTAGGGGCTGACGATGGGCGTGGTCCCGGGCGAATTGTTCAAGGGATCGAAGATCCGGGGGAAGAAGTTGGCGATGGCAGGCGCGGTGAAGGAGAGCCCGGCATCGCGCGGGGATTCGACGCCGTGGTGGACGAGGGTGGCGAGGTGTTGGTCGCCGGCCAGTTGGAACATGCGGGAGACGCGCAGGAGGCGCCAAGCCTCGTTGCGACGGTGCACCGGCCAGCCGTGGGTATCGCGGTCGTTGAGCGAGTAGTTGTAGTTGCTACTGGAGTGGGTTCTCAGGGTGGCAAAGGGTGACTGGGAAACGATGAGTTTGAGATCTTGGCCTTGCCAATCTTGGTTCCATGCTCGCAGGAAGTCGTGTTGGCGTTCGCCGAGGAGGTCCTGGTCGGCGGGGTCGGCGGGCGGGTTGCTTGGCCCGGTTTTGAACTTGCGGTCCTCGAGAATGGCGAAACCGAGACGACCGTAGGTCAATCCCGTGAAGTAAACCCCGATTCCTTGGCCGACGCCCGGGGTTGGTTGCTTTGGATTGTAGGGATCGGGGGCGGGAAGGTGGGAGGTCTGGGTGCGTTCCACCATCCTGACCCAGCTGGCGGGTTCTGTGTATCCGCCGGTGTTCTGGGTGTTGGTCGCTTTGCCAGCCTCACCCCAGAGGTTGCCTTGGAAGACGTCGTGATCGTCGGGAAGGGCGATGGTTGGGATGCGGCGGGTCAGCTCGCGGGCCTGCAGGACCCAGAGGTTCCATTTGTAGAGGTAATCGAGTTGCCGGTTTCGGTCCGAGCTTTTATCGGGTGAGGTTGGCTGCCCTTCGTAGATCTGGTCTCCGAGTGCGAGGAGAACGTCCGGGTTGTGTTGGGCCAGGTGGGTGTAGAGCTGTGTGTGCGGCTGCCAAACCATCTCCGGGGTCCAGTCAAAGTCATTGTTTTGGAGGTTGCGGTCGTTGATGCGTTGGCAGGTGGTCATTGCGATGACGATTTCATCGTGGTCCACGGGGTCGCGAGGGATGGTCCCAGTCCAGGTGTGCGGGACGTCGTCGAGGACGAGGCGGAGGCGGTATTCCGTGTCGATACGATCATTCCATCCGGGAAGGTCAAAGGTAGCGGTATAGGACGAGAGCTCGTCGGATTGGTCGACCGGGGTGGTTGCGATTTCTTTCCACGAGTTGTTGCGCCAGATTTCAAGGACGAGCTCCGGGTTTTCGGCGAGGCTGAGCGGGGAGAGTTGAGCGGTCAGTTTCAGTCGTTGCTTGGAGAGGGTGTGCATCGCGCCAAGGATGGCGAGGTGACGGTCGCTCTCGGGGTGCAGGGCGTCACCGCTCCCCGAAAAATCATCGAACCAATGCGTGGCTCCGGATCCCCCGTGGTGGCTGAGGAGGCCGAAGGCACCGAGGGTGCGGTCGGAGGGGACCTCCAGAGCCGTCGTGCCGAGAAGCAAGCCGGCCTCATTGAAGGCACGCAGGGTGAGGATGCAGGTTCCCGAGGTTTCTTGGTGGGAGACTTGGAGGTCGAGGCGGGTGTTCTGCGGGAAACGGCCAAGGTTGGTGCTGGCGACAGTGGTGACGGCCCCGGTGCCGAAGTCTTCGATGACGAGGTTGCCTCCGCCGGTCAGCCCGAGGAAGAAGCCGAAATCTCGGCCAAGGCCGTCGTGAACAAGGAGGGCACCGTGCCAGTCGACATTGGGTGCGGCTCCGAGGAGAAAGCCGGCGCGGGAGTTGCTTCCGTGGGCTCCGGTGTTGAGTCCGGTACGGACACTCAGGCTGAAGTCTTCGCCATTTCCTCGGATCGAGGACCCGGGGCGGTGCAGGGTAAGGCGGTCGCGGCTGCCATTCCGGCATTGGACGCGCCCGTTCCTAACCTCCCAGTCTTGCAGCCGGTTGGCCCAATATCCCGGGCCAGCCCACGGTTGGTCCGGGGTGTTGTCCCAGGTGCTGCTAAAGCTCCCGTCGGGAACATCGGACGGCCAGTGGTCCAGTCGGATGTGGTCGACTGATTGAAAGTTGCCGTCCCCGGCCTCCACTCCGCGGAAGCGGATACCGATGGTTTTCCCGATGTGGGCATCGAGTGATCCAGCGGGTGCGGCGAGATGGTAGTGGTCCCAGTTTCCCACCGAGGGAGTCTTGAAGGCGTAGGTGCGGGAGATCACCGGGAGCGGGGTGCCGTTGTCATTGACATAGAGTTCGGCGATGAAGCGGCGGTTGGCTGGATCGGTCCCGTCATCGTCTCCTTCGGTGACCCGTTCGAGTGAAAAGTTGTCGAGACGGAAGAAACCGGCATTGTTGTCGTTTCCATCGATTCCTTCGAAGGAAACGAAGAGGCGTTTGCCCGCGTGGGAGGCGTTGATCGGGTTGAAGGTGGCCAATTCGCTCTGGTAGGTTGAGTCGGTGGAAGAGAGTTTTGAGAGAAGGGACTGCACGATGGTGCGGGGGCCGTCGATGACGTTGTTGGCGGTGACGTAGAGAGAGACCGCGACCTTGTCGAAGTTGTCTTCCCAGCCCGAGGCATCGCGCCATTGGTAAGTGGCCCGGAAGACATCGCCTTCCGCGAGAAGGTGTCCGGTATCATTGGCAAAAACGCGCGTGCCGTCCTGCTTGGCAACGGCGTTGCGGGTGCCGTCGGTGGTAAAGTTCGAGCGAGTGGCTTCTGCTCCTTGTCCACCGCCCAGGTTGAACCAGTCCGGAGTATCGTTGAAGCTTCGAGAGTCTTCGACGGATGGATTGGCGTTGAAGTTGCCGTTCCGTGTTCTTCCCCCGATCAGAGTGAGGTTGCCGACCGGATTGCCGGTGGCGAAGAGCGAGGCGTCGAAGCGGAGAGAGAAGGCGTCCCCGCTTTGGATGACCTGAGAGGTCATCTGCGAGATCTCCTGGCTGTCCTCGAAGGAGAGCCGCCAGCCGCCGTTGCCGAAATCAGTGCGATCGTTGATGACTTGGCCCCCGTTCGATTCCCATCCGATGACCGAAGTCTCGGAGATCAAAGTACGGTCAAGGCCGGGGTTGATCTCGCCGGAAGGATTGACCAGTACGATCGGTTGTGCGGTAAGAGCGGGAACAAGGGCGAGAGAGCAGGCGGTTCCCGGTATCAGGGTCAGGCAACGAAATG
>JALQTQ010000344.1 GCA_023263995.1 Akkermansiaceae bacterium
TGCAGGGCTTGGTCCAGCGGTGCCATCGAGAGCATCAAACCCGTGAAGCCACCCATGGTGAACACGAAGATGAAGCCCACCGCCCACAGCATGGGCGTCTCAAAGGTCATGGACCCTTTCCACATGGTGGCAATCCAGTTGAAGATCTTCACGCCGGTCGGCACCGCAATCAGCATGGTGGCGTACATGAAGAACAACTGGCCCGTCACTGGCATACCCGTCGTGTACATGTGGTGCGCCCACACGATGAACGACAAAATGGCGATGGAGCCCGTGGCGTACACCATGGAGGCATAGCCGAACAGCTTTTTGCGCGAGAAGGTCGGCACAATTTCACTGACGATACCGAAGGCCGGCAAAATCAGCATTGCCGAAAGCCTCTCCCCCAAGCTCGACCAGATCCATCAAGAGATCCGCGAACACCTGAAAAAATGAAACCCATCGAAAGCCTTCCCCCTCGCCGGGATCAACTCATCGAAGCCAAGGAGGCCGCCCCACGGCTCGACGAGGCTATTGTTGCCCCGAAGGCGCAAGACCGTTTACTTGACCTGATCGAGAGAGAACAACTCCCCGGCGATGTCCGCGACACCCTGGCCGGAGCACTGAGCGGAGACCTTCGCAGGCAGCAGCTTCTCTTTCAGGCCATGCTCGACACATGGCCGAGGCTGCAGAAGAACATGAAGGAGGTCATGCGCGAGGTCAAGAAGGCCCCTTGGGGGCTGAAGCCATTCGCGGCCCGTGGCGAAGAGCCGACCGACTCCGCGACCGACAAGACCGATTTTGCCGAAGATGCGATTTGGGGAATGAACCCCCGCCGGGCCTATGGCGAAATGGGAGCACCGGGACTTATCGAGGCCCTTGGCTTCGGATACTTCGCCGGGCACCACGTTGTTGAGGTCCGCTGGCAACGGACCGACAAGGGGATTGTTCCCCGAGCCGCGAAGAACGTCTCACCGCGCTTCTACGGCTACCCGTCGAGTGACGAAGAAGAGGATCGTCTCATGTTCGATCCTGATGGCGGTTTCCTTGGCTACCATTACGAGGATTTCCCGCCCCACCGTTTCCTGCTCGCCATCAACACCGGACATCCGGGGCACCCGTCAATCGCCGCCCCATTGCGAGCCCTGACAGGCTACTGGCTAGCCGCAACCTTCGGCCTGAAGTGGTTGCTCCAATTCGCGCAGCTCTACGGTGTGCCGTTCCGCTGGGCGACCTATGCCGACGAGACATCGAGGGCCAAGGTCTGCAATATGCTCGAAACAATCGGCTCGGCAGGATGGGGAGCGTTTCCCGCCGGGACCAAGGTGGATTTCATCGACGCGAGCAAGTCCGCCAAGGACGTCCCGCAGCGTGACCTCGTCGATCTGGCTGACAAGCAATGCGACATCTTCATTCTTGGGCAGACGCTGACAAGCGATGTCGGGGACTCCGGCAGCCGTGCCCTGGGGGATGTTCACCAAGACGTCCGCGCCGGGGTGATCTCTGGCGTGGCTGACTTCGTGGCGGATGTCATCAACGAACAACTCATCCCCTCAATCATTGAACTCAACTACGGCAACCGAGACGAACTTCCCACGATTGCCGCGACCTTCGAGAAGCCGAAGGACGAGGGCGCAATGGCGCAGCGAGATCAAATCCTTTTTGCCGAAATGGGGCTGCCAGTAGAGAAAGGCTGGCTCTACGAACGCCACGGAATCCCGCAGCCTGACGGCGATTCTGAGGACATTTTCCAGCCGTTGCCGAATGGTGCACAAGGAGAGCTTGTGACTTCCGGAGAGCAACCGGGACATGAAACAAAGGGGCGGCTGGAAGCTTCCGACAACCCCGGCGAGATGATGACCACCATCGATCGGCTGAGTGCCAACGTGCTTGAGGACCTGACCGGAGTGACTAAAGAATGGCTCGCCCCGGTTCGCCCGTTCTTCGAGCGTCTGGTCGCCTTGGCGATGTCGAAGAACGTGACCGATGAGGATTTCGCTGAGGCCTTGCTGAAAGCGCAGAAGGAACTGCCGGAGCTATTCGACCGCCTAAACACCGGGGCACTGGAAGAATCACTTGGTCGAGCAATCGGAACCGCCATGCTTGCGGGGAGCGTGAAACGATACGAGGGCGATGCTGAAAATTGAAGCCAAAGTCACAGACGGGGTGAGCGATGCCTTGAAAGCATTCATCGCCACGCTGGACACCGACAAGCGCACCGGGCTTAACCAGGCTGCAGGACAGGCCGCGAACACGGAAGCGCAGCAGTCTATGCACGCCTTCAATCAGGCCGGAGGATGGCGCGGGAAGCGATACATGACCGGACCGGGGCGAAGGCAAGGAGACTTCGGGGCCGACCTTGCTGACGGCTGGAATTTCCGCACTGCCTCGAAGGATGGGGCGACTATCTCGAACGGAGCCCCATACTACCGATTCAAAGTCACAGGGGGAACGATCACGCCAAGGCGAGCCAAGGCACTCACAATCCCCATGCTGCCCGAAGCCGTGGGAAGGACAGCTAGGGAATATGAGACCGATACCGGAAACCGACTCTTTACCATCAAAGGAAAGAAGGCCCTTTTCCGTAAGGACGGGGACAGCGTGAGGGCTGTCTATGCTCTTGTCGCGAGGGTGAAGCAAAGCCCGTGGCCGGGCGCACTGCCTCCCACCGATGATCTTTCACTAGCGTTCACAGCCGCTTGGAAACGGGGCCTTGATGACATCATTTGACCGACCATGATTTTCTTCCCCGCGACATTCCCCGAAGTAATCGAAATGATTCTCAACCTCGAGGTCGTGCCCGAAAGCGAGTGGATCGAAAAGGAGTGGAGGGACCAAGCGCGAGAAGTTAACCTGCGGGCGTTTTTTTCCGCCAACGTCGAAAGTGCCCGATTTCTCGACCGGGCGAAATCCCTGATCTTTGACACCGTGGCCGACAAGGTCGAAACCGTGACTGGACCTGACGGCGTGGACCGTATTGCGCTGGCCGGAGTCAACCGGGCTACGTTCGTCGACCGGATGCGAGAATTTATGATCGCAGAAGGCATGGTAGCCGGGGAAGAAGAGTTCTTCGAAGCTGACCCGAAGGACATCACCGACATTCGCTCCTCCTCCCGGCTTCAACTGATCTACGACACGAACATGAGGCAGGCTTACGGATTTGGGAACTGGAAGCAGGGGCAAACGAAATCAATTCTTCGCCGCTTTCCGGCGCAGCGGTTCATCC
>JALQTQ010000345.1 GCA_023263995.1 Akkermansiaceae bacterium
TCACCGACCTTACCCTTCCCTATTTCAATGCGGACAAGAGTCCGGTCTCGCTCCTCACCATCAAGAAACTTTCAGTGAATAAAGATCAGGTTGTCCTCGACGAGACCCTGCTCTCCGGCCTCACCCTCAAACTCTGGCTCTTCGAAAAAAATGGTGCCATTCGCACTGTGACCACGATTCCCTCCGCCAGCTATCGCATGGAAAAGGAACTGATCGAAGCGACCGGTGAGATTTTCACACGCGATACCGCCGACCGATTCGCCGCCAAGGCCAGCGGCGGCAAATTCCTGCTTTCTTCTGGACAAGCGCTCCTCTTCGGTCCCGCCATCACCCGATTTGACCTCCCCAAAAAGAAAAAGAAATCCACTGCGATGAACCTGCGCCCCCTCCTCCCAACCGTCTTTCTCTGCCAGGCTCTTGCCGCGGACCCACCTGCAATTTCCCCGGAGCAACTGGCCGATTTTGAACGCAAAGTCGCCCCACGCCTGATTCCCGACATCGATGGCCGGGAAAACTTTGCCCAAGCTCAGGCCGTCGAACAAAAAATCACAGAGCGCCTCACCGGTTTTCTCGGCACCATCGACGAAACGATCCTAATCTCCGAAAAGACGCCCGCTCAGACGATCGACCCGACGGAAGACCCACTGAAGGGCCTCTTCAAATCCGGCCCCGAAAGCATCGTGATCAGTTGCAGCAAAGGCATTTACCTCGACGGCGAGAACCGTGAAATCGTCTACCTCGGGCAAATTAATATTGAGGGTCAAGGCATGAAGATGACCTGCGAGCGAGATCTCAAGGCGATCTTCGAGGAACCTCCTGCTCCCGAACCCGACCAGGAAAAAGGAAACACCGGCGAAGGCCCCGCGCCCCGGGACGATAAAAAAGAGATCAAAGACGACCCACTCTCCCGCTTCGGCGGCTTCGGTGATCTCAAGCTGTTCACCGCCACCGGCGATGTCCGCCTCAGTGGACTCAACGATAAAGGGCAAAAAATCCTCCTCGGTGGAGATCGCGCGCTCTACGAAATGACGGCAAAGGGAGAAGAGGATGATGCCCGGGTCACTATGCGCGGCGACCAGTTGGCATTCCTCCTGGAAACCCCAAAAGGCAAGGAACAAAATGGAAGCACCGTGGCCATGCGCTCGATCTCACCCAACGCCTGGATCGTGGCGGAGATCAAAGGGAAACAAATCAGCGTTCGGACCAGTGATGACGGCTGGGAAACGGTGGTGATCTCTCCCAAAAAGAGACAAGAATAAGCTTCGTTTGGAATCGATGAGCCCCCCACTCGCCAAAGCCCCTCTCCTGGAGGTCGAAGGCCTCCAAAAATCCTACAACGGCCGCAAAGTCGTCAATGAAGTCCGCCTGCCCGTCAACCCCGGCGAAATCGTGGGACTCCTCGGACCCAACGGCGCGGGCAAAACCACCACCTTCTACATGGTGGCCGGACTGGTCCGCCCGGACCACGGACGAGTCTCTTTTCTCTCCAAAGAAATCACCCGCCAACCCATGCACAAACGGGCCCGTCAAGGGATGGGATACCTCCCTCAAGAGGAATCAATTTTCCGCAAACTCAGTGTCGAGGACAACCTTCTCGCCGTCCTTGAAACCCGGAAGAATCTCTCGCGCCAAGATCGACGTGAGCAAGCCGATGCCCTCCTCGAACGCTTCGGCATCAACCACGTCCGCAAGTCACTCGCCCTCGCCCTGTCCGGCGGGGAAAAACGACGACTTTCCCTCGCTCGTTGCCTCTGCACCAACCCCAAATTACTACTTCTCGACGAACCCTTCGTCGGCATCGACCCCATCGCGGTGCAGGAAATCCACAAGATTATCCGCGAACTCCGCGACCAGGACGGACTCTCCATCCTCATCACCGATCACCAAGTCCGAGAGACACTGGAAATCGTTGACCGAGCCTCTCTCCTCGTGGAAGGCCGGGTCATGATCGAGGGATCATCCGATGACCTCGTGAACGACGAGAATGCCCGTCGGCTCTACTTCGGAACAGACTTCCGCTTCTAACACCCTCCGGCCTTCTCCTCCCGATGAACGCTTTGTTCCTCCGCGCCCTCCTGTTCCTCCTTGGGATCGATTTCCTTTCCGCGGCCATTCCCCTCCAACTCGACTTGTCGAGCGCCCACGATCTCACCATCAAACCGCTGGGCAAGGCGCATTTCGAATTAACCACCACTGGCAAAGACCCCCACCTCTTCACCCTTCCCCTACCCAGCAATCGAGACCCCAACCCTTTTCCAGTCCTTTCTTTCGAAACTTTTTCGCTGAAAACCATCCCCGGTATCCAGATCTTCCTCGCTCCCCCCGTGTCTGAGGAACACTCGCTCAGGGATGCCACCATTCTCTCGAGCGAGGGATGGATCCCCTTCACCCTCGATCTCAGCCGCAGCCAGCACTGGGGGCAGGGCAAACAACGGTTCCGCCTCGACTTCGGACGGCAGGCTGGCCTCACCTTCCAAATCCGGGCACTGCATCTGCGCTCATTCACCGCGGCTGAGGCCCGACAAAGGCAAAACGAAGCAGCCCAAGCGACCGAAAAACGCCAAAATGAAGCGTGGTGGAAATCCTATTTACAGGCGACTTTTCCCGATCAGGTCAGCGAGGTGGTGATCGACCACGACACCGTGGCGATCCATCACCAAATTTCTGAGCCCCTTCTCCTCGCTGAAATCAGGCCGTGGCAGCGTCTCCGGAAAGTCCGCTTGCGAAAAAACCTGGTCTGGTCGCAGCCAATCATCAAGGGTGCGACAAAAACGGTCATTCCACGCTTCCCTGCCGGAGCCCCCTATGACCGCCTCCATTCCCGCTGGGCCCTTTTCCGGCCTACCGGAGACTCGCTCGAGCTGATGAGTCATTCCGTTTACTGCACCGACCAATCATCCGCCACTCAAAAAACCATTCCCATTCCGAAACCATCCACCAAAAAAGGACTTCCACTGACCTGGCGGCCTGAAGCGATGGATCAACTGGACGAACTAGGGATAGGTCATGGGACCATCAACATCGACCTCTGCCAACTCCTGCGAGTCCCAAAAGACCAGCCTGCACTGACCCACCGCTACCTCGGTCGCGATTTCCGCATCAATCTTGCCGCCGTCGACCACCTCGCCCGCACCCTTCGCTTTGCGGCCGAGCGTAACTACCTGATGGGGGCCATCATTTTGGTGAGCCGAAATCCCCCCCCGG
>JALQTQ010000346.1 GCA_023263995.1 Akkermansiaceae bacterium
GACGGTGTCGTCCGCCGCACCACCCAGAATCTCAAAGTGGTCCAAGTCCGCCCGGAAGACGGGGTCCTCCTGATTTCCGGAGCCGTTCCCGGACACAAGGGTGCCTACATCACGATCCGCCCGGCCATTAAGAAGGTCGCCGCCAAGTAAACCTCAGCAGAAAGCTTCTGATCCATGTCAGCATTCACCATTCAAGACGCCGAGAAGGCCAACATTCAGGTCATCGCCGATGGCTCCAAAGGAAGCCAAGCCGTCCACGATCTTGTGGTCGCCTATCAGGCCAACCGCCGCTCGGGAACCGCCCAGACCAAAACCCGTGGCGAGGTCCGAGGAACCGGAAAGAAGATGTATCGTCAGAAAGGGACCGGTAATGCCCGCCACGGCGATCGCAAGGCTCCCATCTTCGTGGGTGGTGGAGTCGTCTTCGGCCCCCGGAACCGCTCCTACGCCAAGACCGTCTCCCGGAAGGTCCGCACTCTCGCCCTGCGTCGCGTTCTTGGTGAGAAGATCAACGAGGGCAAGGTCCTCAACGCTTCTTCGCTCGAGGTCAGCTCTGGCAAGACCAAGGACTTTGTGAAGGCCGTGGAGGCCCTGACCGATTCCAAGAAGGTCCTCATCATCGGTGGGTCTTTCAGTGAGGAAACCTATCGTGCCGAACGGAACCTGACCTGGGCCCTCCTCCAAACTGCCGAGAATGTCAATGTGGAGGAGATTCTCTTCTTCGATGTGGTCATCATCATCGATGACGCTCTCGAAACCCTCGCCAAGCGCACTGCCTAAACCACCTGCAAGCCATGAGAGATATTTACAGCATCATCGATACCGTCCGGATGTCCGAGAAGGCTTCCATCCTTCAGGAAAACGATAACACCTACACCTTCAAGGTCGCCCGGAACGCCAACAAGATCGAGATCAAGAATGCCGTTGAAAAGTTCTTCAAGGTGAAGGTGCTCGATGTCCGCACCGCGAACTATGCAGGCAAGGCCAAGCGCCGTCGCCGCGCCGATGCCGGACGCACTGCTGCCTGGAAAAAAGCCATCGTTCGTCTCAAAGAAGGCGACAACCTTGATCTCCTCTAAACTTTAATTCGTCCAACCACACCAGGAAAGGATCATTCCCATGCCTCTGAAAAGTTTCAAACCCGTTACCGCCCCCAACCGATACAAGATGTTGCCGGGCTTTGACGAAATCACCAAGTCCAAGCCCGAGAAAAGCCTCCTCGAAGTGAAAAAGCGCTCCGGGGGACGCAACAATCAGGGCCGCATCACGATGCGCCACATCGGTGGAGGTCATAAGAAGAAATATCGGCTCATCGATTTCAAGCGCACCAAGCGGGACGAGGTTGCCGTGGTCGTCGGGATCGAATACGATCCGAATCGAACCTGCCGCATTGCCCTCCTCGAATACGAGGACGGAACCAAGGCTTATATCCTGGCACCGTCCGGTCTCACCGATGGTCACAAGGTGGTAGCTGGCGAGAATGTTGATCCCAAGGTCGGCAACGCTATGCCTCTGAAAAACGTGCCCCTCGGAACTGCCATTCATAATATCGAACTTCGCCCCGGATCCGGCGGCAAGGTGGCTCGAGCCGCCGGCCAACAGGCCGTCTTGGCCTCGCGTGAAAAGGGGTATGCTTTCATCAAGATGCCCTCGGGCGAGTTACGGAAGTTCCACGAAGAGTGCTATGCTACCATCGGAACGGTCGGTAACCGTGACCACATGAACGAGGTCTCCGGAAAGGCGGGTCGCAGCCGTTGGCAGGGCAAACGCCCCACGGTGCGCGGGATGTGCATGAACCCGGTTGATCACCCCAACGGTGGTGGTGAGGGTAAGTCCAAGTCCGGTGGGGGACGTCAACACTTGAAGTCCCCGTGGGGACACACCAAGGGCCAGAAGACCCGCCGGAAACACAAAAACTCCACCTTCATCATCGAGGATCGCCGCAAGTCCAAGCGCAGCAAGTAAGCTCTTTCCCCATTTATCCATCATTCCTGAAGTCCCATGGCACGTTCACTGAAAAAAGGTCCCTACGTCGATCAAAAGCTCCTCGCAAAAATCGATGCCGCTGTTGAGTCCGGCGACAAGAAGCCGATCAAGACTTGGAGCCGTCGCTCCATGATCACTCCCGATTTTGTTGGCCACAATTTCGCCGTCCATAACGGCAAAACCTTTGTGCCCGTCTTTGTTTCGGAAAACATGGTGGGCCACAAGCTCGGGGAGTTTTCTCCGACCCGTATCTTCAAGGCTCACGGTGGTATCGGTAAGAAGTAATCCTGTCTCCCTCTCCCAATCTCATGCGCTCCCTCGCCACCCCATTCATCCTCGCCGGGCTCTATGCCTGTGGCGCTGCGATGTCGGGAGCCGAGGAGACCGAGGTTGAGAAGCTCCGACGAGAGGTCCGCAACCTCGAGCGCCAGAAGATGGAACTCAATCGGAGTTTGGCCGCCGCCAATCTTGAGCTTGAGACCAAAACCAAGGCACTCAGGGAAATTCGAGAGCATCTCGCGCTCTTCGGAAAGGACTTCTTCGAGGGAGGGGACACCAAGCTTCTTCACGCTGTGGCCAACTGGGAGGTTTCGCGTGAAAACCTCCTCAAGTTGGAAATTTCGGTTCGCGATCTTCTCCCTGTGCTACAGGAATACCTGAGCACAGCAGTCGCAGCCGATCCGGAGGCCCGTAAGCTCCTCGAAGTCCGCATCCGCGAAACCGAGGTGGCTCTCGGACAACGGATCTCGCCGACGCGCAAGATCGACCAAGGAACAGCCCGCGAGGCTCGCATTGTCACAATCGACTCCAACACTGGGACCCTCGTGGTCAATGCCGGCACCGATGCCGGAATGTCCGTGGGCTCCCGCTTCCGTATCGAACGCTCCGGCTCTGAAATTGGTGACGCAATTGTGGCCTCCACCCGCCCCAATGTTAGCGGACTCCTCATGCAATCTCTCAAAGACCCCGAAGTCCCGGTGCAGCCTGGTGACCTCGCCAAACTGATCACTCTCAAATAACTCTGACCCGACAAACCGATGTTAGTTCGTTCAACCACCAAATACGCCCGTATTTCTCCCAAGAAAGCACGTGACGTCGCTCGTGAAATCCAGGGACTCGCCGTTTCCGATGCTCTGGACGCCCTCAATTACACTCCCAAGAAGTCCGCCCAGCTTATCGGAAAAACTCTCAAGAGCGCAATTGCCAATGCCGAGA
>JALQTQ010000347.1 GCA_023263995.1 Akkermansiaceae bacterium
GACTTTCATCAACCACCTCGATCCCGTCGCGGAGATGCTTCCGGAGCCAAGCGACATCGGTCTCGATACAAGAAGCGTTAACCACCAGCATGTAGTGACCGGGGGTCAGACGATAGAGAATGAGGTCGTCAATGACCCCGCCCCCGTCATTCAAAAGAAAGGTGTAGTGGGCCTGACCATCTTCAAGGGCAGCCACATCGTTGGTGAGCAAGCTGTTGAGCCACCCTTCGGCTTCCTTACCGGACACAAACACCTGCCCCATGTGGGAAATGTCAAAAACACCGCACTTTTCCCGAACCGCCTTGTGCTCCTCGATGATCGAGCAATACATCACTGGCATTTCCCAGCCGGCAAAGGGAACCATCCGCCCCCCGAGGTCCCGGTGCTCCTGATCGAGGGGAGAAAACTTCCGCGAATCGCTCACGGCGGAACTGTGCGAGTCGCGATGGTGCTTGTCAACCCGACGATCCCGGCCTTTGTTTCCAGCGCGATGGGATTCAACGCAAACCTCGAAAAAAACTTTTCATGGATGGCCTTCCCCGGCCTCATCCGAGCCATCGTCATGCTCCAGTGCGTCGTTTTCGCGCTCATCCTGATCGAGCCGAAAACCTACGAATACTTTATCGTCACCCCCTCAGGCATTGCCAACGGCGAATACTGGCGACTCATTTCGTGGATCTTTTTTCCCTTCGTCTCCCCCTTCGGAGCTACTCCCGTCCTTGGAGCCTTCTTCATGTTCATTATCCTTCGCATCTCCTTCCTCTTCAACGACTCGCTCGAAAATGCCTGGGGAGATGTCCGCACCAGCTTCTACCTTTACGCGACCATCATTTGTCAGGCCCTCGCTCTCTACCTTGCGGCCATCGGCGTATTGCCGCCCTTCGACCTTTTCAACCGGGTCTTCTACCTCGCTATTTTCTTCGCCTTCGCCACCATCTTTCCCCACTTCGAGTTCCTCCTCTTCTTCGTCTTACCCGTCCAGATCTGGGTCTTTGCCGTGCTCGCCGGCCTTGGAATCGTCTATCTATCCTTTATCTCCGGAGGTCACGCCCTGGCCTACGGACTCTGCTTTCTCCCCTACCTAATCTGGGCCATCCCGCGCGTCTGGAATTGGAAAAGATACCAAGGCAAGCTGGCAGCCCGCCGAGCCAAATTCGTTTCCCAAACGAAAGGCGCGGAAGCCGCCACCATCCACCGCTGCACGATCTGCGAACGCACCGAAAAGAGCGATCCAGAACTCGACTTCCGGGTCGCCACCGATGGCGAAGAGTATTGTCTGGACCATCTCGATGCGCAGGGCAACCCTCGCCCGTGATGAACAACCTGCAGTTCTCCCCCCGCCCCGATAAGAAGGAACTCGACGAATCACTGGCCTTCTCGCCGAAATTTGACGACCACGGACTAATCGCAGCAATGGCGATCGATCATGCCACCCGCGAGCCCCTCATGCTGGCCTACATGAACGAGGAGTCACTCAAACTGACCCTCGAGAAGGGCGAGGCAGTCTATTACTCGCGCTCGCGCCAGGAGCTTTGGCACAAGGGCGCGACCTCGGGCCACACCCAGAAGATCCACGAAATCCGGACCGATTGCGACCAGGACGCCCTCATCCTCTACGTCACCCAGCAGGGCGCTGGGGCCTGCCACACCGGCCGCCGGTCCTGCTTCTACCGCGCCGTGACCTTCCCCCCGCACAACCCGGTCGACCTCGAGTTTGTCGACGACGAAAAGACTTTTGATCCGAACGAAGTCTACGGCGGCTGATTCCCGGAGCGCCCGGAAACCGACGGCGTCACTTTCCATCTCCAGTAAGTTTCAACTCCCCGAACTTCAGCGGCTCGCTGAGAATCTTCTCGGCCTTCTCGTTGATGATCGCGAGCTCGAGCGACTCCGCCTCCCAGTCGATTTCAATCAGGCCGGCATTTTTCACCGGATGGGACTGCCCCACCCGAAAGCTGTTGTGAGCCCTGGCCCAGCTCGCCGAGGTATTGGTCATTCCGCTGCTGGTCAGATCGTAGAAAAAGCCGCCCCCGACGTCCTGACGCGAGAGCTCGGCAAAATGGACATCTCCTGAAATCCCGAAGACAGGACCGGCGTCATGTTTCTTCAGCAAGCGGAAAAGCCGCTCTTGTTCATGGGGAACGAGGCCCCAGTTCTCCATCCCCTTCTCGACGGCCAGGATCTGGATGCTACTGCAGATGATCCTCAGGTCGGCGGGCACCTTCAGTTGCACCTCCAACCACTTCCACTGCACTTCACCCAGCAGGGTCTTTGAACGATCATCGGTCGGGGCATACCAACCAACCGTTCCCTTCTTCGGCTTCTCCTTGGCCCGGGGGAGTTCGTCCCGAAAATACCGGGTATCGAGAACTAGAAACTGGCATCGTTTGCCCTCACCGCCAAAGGTATGCGAAAAATAGACCCCTTCGCGTTTACGCCGCGGCGAATCTGTCGGCTCACCAAAGAAATCGAGGAAGATTTTCTGGGACTCGACCCGCATCTTGTACGATTTCCCGCCGTCGTTGACCCCATAATCGTGGTCGTCCCAAGTGGCGAGGAGCTTGGCCTTTTCACGCAGGCGGACAAATCCCGGTTGCGATCCCAACTCACCGTATTTGGTTTGGAGCACCTTCATGTCGTGAGTGTCGCCGTAGATGTTATCCCCGAGAAAGACAAAGACCTGCGGCTGGTGCTTGAGAATCGCGGCATACATCGGGCTCTCGCCCTTGCGGGGATCATTGCACGCCCCGAACGAGATCTTGGTGATCACCTCTTCCTCATGAAAATCCGGCTTGGGCACCGACCCATCAGCTGCGACCGACCCCAGACCAAGGGAAAAGAAGAAAAAACCAGCCATTCCGGCCCGCCGAGGGGCTCCCGCTTGATGTTGACTCATCCTGCGAAGCAAGCGAGCCGCCTTTTTCGTGGCAAGAAGAAAACAGGGAGCGCCTTCTTCCAAGCTGACACCCGTGCAAGAACTAAGGCACCTTCAGGTCCCTTAGCGCCCACAAGTCCCCCTTGAGCTCTCCCAAGCCCCCCCGCGGCCGTCGCGCTCCGTCTTCCCGTTTCGGACCAAAGCGTTCCCGCGCCCGGCTGAAGATCCCGTCCACAAATCCTCGCGAGCCGATCACCGCCCCGTCCGTGAAGTAACGCACCCGACACCGAACCGCCTTGGCGATCTG
>JALQTQ010000348.1 GCA_023263995.1 Akkermansiaceae bacterium
CATCGGAGGAATCTGCTCAAAATCGCCAGTAAGTTCATCAAAAGCCTGGATGATCTCTTCGCGGCTGAGATCCGGAACTTCTCTCTCTTCAAGCACCTCGCCTTCCTTGTCCTGGGTCGAGGTGGTCACCCCGAGGGTCATCGTCCCGCTGTAGGTCTTGTCCTCACTCATGAGGAGGTCCTGAATCTTGGTCGCCCGGTTCACCACAAGCATGAGGAGACCAGTGGCCATCGGGTCAAGAGTCCCGCAGTGACCGATCTTCTTCATGTTCAGCTGACGTCGGGCAATCGCCACGACATCATGCGAAGTCATCCCTGGGGCCTTGTCGATCAAGAGGACCCCGCTCGGTAAATCATTTGGGTTTTGCATCTCTCAAACTCGTTCTCGTCACACCCCCTCGCGTTCCAGAGTGGCAGTCACTTCCGCCAAAACCTTGCGCCGAGCCTCCTCGATCGGCCCCTCCATCCGGATCCCTGCCGCCAGGGCATGCCCTCCCCCACCGAAAAGACCGCAAATCTCGCTGGCATTCACCCGCTTGTCCTTCGATCTCATCGATACCCGGATCATTCCTCCCCCCAATTCCTCGAAGAAGACCGCCACCACGACCCCGTGCACCGCCCGGATGAAGTCGATCATGCCCTCGCTGTCATCATCGATGAGCGAAAGCTCCCGCTTCGTTTCCTCGCGCAGATCCCACCAGACCACGCGGCCGTCCTCGCTGCGATCAAGGGTGTTGAGCAAAGCCCGCATCAACTCGACCCGACGATAAGGTTGATTATCATAGGTCAGGCGGTTGATCTCACCCACGTTCAGTCCGCGCCCAACTAGGTCGGCCGCCATCTCATAAGTCCGCTGGGTGGTGCCGGCATACTGGAATGACCCGGTATCGGTCGATACCGCCACGTAAATGGAATCCCGCGAGATCTCCGAGATGGGATAATCGAGAGCCACGAGAAGGTCGTAAACGATCTGTCCGGTCGCCGGACTGCCAGAATCGATAAAGTTCAGATCACCGTATCCCGGGTTGGAGAGGTGATGATCGATGTTGATGAGGAGCTTGGCTCCCTCAATGGCCTTCAGGCTGTCTTGTCCAACCCGAGCGTGGGCCGCCGTGTCAAGAATGATGGCAACCTCGACGTCGACCTCTCCCGCCTCTCCGGAAACCTCGACCTTTTCGGATCCTGGCAGGAAGGCCAAACTTTCAGGGCAGCCGTCGTTGTTGAGGTAACGGACGCTTTTTCCCCGCTGCTCCAGGGCATTTCCCAAAGCAAGGATCGATCCGATCGCGTCTCCATCGGGCCGAACATGACTGACCACCGCAAAGGATTGATGATTCTCAAAAGCCTCTCCGATTTGAGTGAAAGTGTTGTTTTCTGGCATGTTGCTGAGGGCGCAGACTTCCCCAGCCGCCCCAAGGGTTCAAGGATTGATCGAAAGAATCTCAGACAGGCTCTCGGTGCACGCTCACTTCCGCTTCTGCTCGAAGAGCCACTTCCACACCTCCGGGTTCCGATAGGTGCGGGTCCACGAGTCGTGCCCCACTCCCGGATAAACCTCGAGGTCGACCTTGCCCCCGGCTTCGCGCAGAGCCTTCACCATGACTTCAGACGCCCCCACCGGCACGATCTGATCGGCCGCCCCGTGAAAAACGCGGAAGGGCACCTGCTTCATGACCCCAGCCTTGGTTGGGTCGCCCCCACCACACACCGGGATGGCCGCCGCAAACAACTCGGGACGTCGCGCCACCGCTGCAAAGGTGCCAAACCCCCCCATGGACAGGCCGGTCACGTAAACCCTCTTGGGATCGACCTTCTCTTGCTCGACCAACTGATCCACGATCCCGGAGATCATCGTCATCCGAGGCGATGCCTCACCTTCCAGACGCCCCCCCTCCGGTGAGCGAAAATCGCCCTTCAGGTCAGCCCACCAGACACCCTTGGGGCACTGCGGAGCAACCACCACCGCAGCCTTGCCCTCTTTTTCCAACCAAGCCAGCAAGTCGGCCACTCCATGAACCAGTTGAGCTTCGTTGTCGTCCCCCCGCTCACCAGCTCCGTGCAAAAAGAGGACAAGAGCCGGGTTCCCTTCTCCCGGGGTTCGCACCCACCGATAAGGTAGTTCGCTTCCCTCCTTCTTGAAAATCTCCCGTTTCATTTCTTTCACCGGAAGACCGTGACAGATCATTACCATCCCCGCCAAAGCCAAAAACACGCACTTCATGGAGGACGCCTAGCCCATTTTTCAAAGCAAAACCAGCCCCGAAATCACAAGCCCTGCGCAGCCCGGCCGCCTCGGCCCGATGAAGTCGATAAAGAAAAGGTCAGACCAGCCTTGTTTTCAGCCTTGCGGCGCTCTGGTTGCCCCTCCCTGGTTTGCTGGGAAAGCCTTCTTGAGCGAACCGGTTTCCGGATCCCAAGTTGCTGAGAACGACGGTCACGAAGCCCACTTTCCTAACGGGGAAGGACTTCGGGCAGTTTCCTGAGATGCTTCTCCACCAACGGGCGCCAGTCCTCGACGACCTCATCGTCCGAAATTTCCAGTTCTTCCCGTAACTGGTGCTCCATCGCGGCCCTTTGCAGCAATGACAATCGGGGCTGCGCGAGCAAGCGCACCATGCCGGGAAGCTGCAAGGCGGGAGACATGAAAGAGGAAATCTCAAGGTATTCCGAAACCAATTGGGCCGGGTCGGCACTCCCAAGATCGGCGACCACCAGATCAAGGGCCAGGTCGTGATCCTCGGGAGGGAGCTCGACGAGAATCTTTGAAAAAAGATCCCTTTTGCGATGGACATCTTCGGTCTTCGAAAATTCGTCAAGCCACACCTGGATCTGCGGGTCCGACGATTTGCTCCGGGGCCTTTTCTGCTGCGGTCCGGTTCCCCGGCGAGTAAGCTCGGCTCCGTCCGGTGAGTCGCGCGCTTCGAATCGCCCACCCGCCTGCTGGGGAGCTTCACCGTCCCGGCAGGAAATGAGAACACATCCGACAATCACGGGAAGCAGCGAGAAAACATCAGAGGGTTTCATGGAATGGAAAGTGGAGACGCCGCCCAGGCACGGGCTCCGCGTTGGGGTCGTCCATGGAGAGGAAGAAACGCGTCAGTCCGCGCCTCTGCCTGCGGCACCATCACCGCTCGCATCATCGGTCTCGCTTCCATCACCCCTAGCT
>JALQTQ010000349.1 GCA_023263995.1 Akkermansiaceae bacterium
CTTGGCACGCAGGTCTTCGAGGAACTTGACCGGGCCACGCACGCCGGCTTCTTCCGGGGTGATGCCCGGACGCGGGTTCTTGAGCATGGCCAGCGCGTGCAGCGGGATGTCGGGGCGCGACCAGGCGTCGGGCGCGGGCGACAGGTCGTCGGTGTTGGTCTCGCCGGTGACCTTGAACACGGTGAGCTTTTGCGAGGCCGGGACTTCCGAGGTATTGTTTGAGGAGGGGATTGGACTGCCAGATTGAGTTCAGGGTCTCTGCGTCGGTGACCACTTCGGCCCTTCCAGTGATGCGAAGCTGGTCGTGTCCCGGAGCGAGATAAGCCAGTTCGACCTTTGGATGGGCCGCGATCTCCGCGGTCTTCTGGTAGGAAGCGAGGTTGGCAACGTAGATCGTGAAATCAGGCTCCACCCGGACCGGCGAGACCGGGCGGACGCGGGGTTGCCCTTCTCCATCCACGGTGGCGAGCATGGGGAATTTTGCCTCCTTGATCACTGCATGAGCCAGTTCGTAGAGTTGGGCAGGATCGACAGGTTCCGGTCTTGGCTGCATCCACAATCTTTACCACGATCCCGGCCAAAAATGAAACGCCTCTTGTTGATCTTTTTCCTTCTCGCCCTTTTGGTGGTGGGGCCTTTTCTGATCTGGGGGAGTTGCTTTGAGCAAGTGATGTCGCTGGAGAGCACAGTCGCTGGGCTCCGATCGACCGGCGACTGGGCTTGGGCGGCCGGCTTGGGGCTCCTGATCATCGATCTCTTCCTCCCCATTCTGGGCACGGTGGTGATGTCTGCCCTTGGCCTTGTCTACGGTTGGTTCTGGGGCGGCTTGATCTCGGGGGTCGGAGCCACCGGGGCCGGGCTCCTCGCCTACGGACTCAGCCGCAAGCTGGGAAGAAAGGCCGCCCAAGCCTTGACCGGCGAAGACGGGCTGACCGAGGGGGAGCGACTTTTCCAAGGAGAAGCGGGAGGCTGGCTGGTGGCCTTCTCCCGCTGGATGCCAGTCCTCCCGGAGGTGGTGGCGTGCCTTGCCGGGCTGTCGCGCATGCCTTTCAAACGCTTTTCGGGAGCCCTTTGCGCGGGATGTTTTCCGATGGGCTGGGTTTTCGCCTGGATCGGCTCCACGGGAAACCACCAGCCGGTTCTCGCCCTGAGCCTGAGCGCCGGGCTCCCGCCCCTGATTTGGGGAATCTTCCGTCGGTGGTATCGAAAAGGCTCGTGAGGTTCAGCTCAGAACGACGGACAAGGCTTCCCGAACCACTGGATCGCTTTCGGGAAAAACGGTGCGCAAATCGAGAAAGAGGGCGTCGTCGGTGGTGTAACCCACGATCGCGGGGGAGCCGAGGCGGAGGCGCCGGGCCAGCTTGGGAACGGACTGCGTCTTGGGCACGAGCTTGACGGAAACCGAGGGAAACTCGCTCCTTGGCATTGTTCCCCCACCCGGTCGGGCCAAAGTGTCCTCGATCGAGACTCCCACTTTTTCGGTGGAAAGCCCGTCGATGAGAGCTTCGGCCCGTTTTCGGAGGACTTCCGTCTTTTCCCGCAAGAACCCGAGGACCGGGACATCGCTCTGGCCCGGATCGGCCTTGGTTTCCAAGTATTGATCAATCGATTCCTGAAGGGTGGTCAAGATCAACTTGTCACATCTCACCGCGCGATAGAACGGTTCCCTCTTGATCGCCGCCACGAGATCGGCGCGCCCTCCAATGATCCCCGATTGCGGACCGCCAAGCAGTTTGTCACCCGAAAAAATGACGAGATCAATCCCTCGTCGCAAGCACTCCTGCGGAGTCGGTTCATGCTCGATGGGAGCCAGTTCATCAGTGTTCATCATGGCCCCCGAGCCGAGATCTTCGATCAGGGGGATGCCATGATGGCGGGCCAGTGCAGCAATTTCCGGGATTTCTGGTTCGCCGATGAAGCCTTCGAGGTAAAAGTTGGATCGATGCACCTTGAGGATCAGCGCGGTTTGCGGGGTGATCGCTTTTTCATAATCACGAAGATGGCTCTTGTTGGTGGCTCCGACCTCAACCAAGCGAGCCCCGGAAGTTTCGAGAATCTCTGGAATGCGAAAGCCTCCCCCGATTTCTACCAACTCGGAGCGTGATACGATGACTTCGTTTTTTCCTTCACTGACCAGGGTACGCAGGGTGAGCACGAGGGCGGCAGCGCAGTTGTTGACGGCGGTGGCGGCTTCCGTTTCGAGGAGGCAGGCGAGCGCCGTTTCGAGGTATCCGGCCCGCTTTCCGCGCGTGCCGGACGGCAAGTCGAACTCTAGATTGGAATACCCGGTCGCGATGGCTTCGAGCGCACCCGCGGCTTTTGGCCCGAGCGGCGATCGGCCCAGATTGGTATGAATCAAGATGCCGGTGGCATTGATGACCGGCTGAAGGCGGGACTTGGCGAATTCCCGGAGTCCCCGGCGGGTCGCTTCCTCGATCTCCTCGCGCTCGTGATCCTCGCCGTCGAGAAGCCTTTGACGAAATCGTTCAATCTCGCGGCGCACAAAAAGATTCACCAACGGGCGCGGCAAAGCCGCTTCCGGGGCGAGGGTCGAAGCCAGCTTTTCGACGGAAGGAAGGGCGGCAAGTTTGCTCATGGTCTGACACACCATGACGCGCGATGTTCCCCGCGTAAAGGAACAGAATGACCTCCTGCCCTGGAACCGACCTACCTCCCGCCGACCCAGCGGATTCCGTCCCCTTCAAAGGTAATCAGACGCTTGCGGTAAAGACCCCCGATCGCCTTCTTGAAGGCCTTTTTGCTGACGCCCAGCTCGTCCTTGATTTCCTCAGCCGATGATTGGTCGTTGAGGGCCCAGAAGCCGCCTCGCGATTCCAGCTCGCGGGTCAGACGCTCCTCTACATCCTCGACTCCGGCCCGACCCGGTGCGAAGAGCGAGAGATCGATTTTTCGGTCGCTCCGGACCTGGGCGACGTATCCCTGACGTTGGTCGGCATAGTAAAGATCCTCAAAAACCTGATTGGCAAAAAGAAGCCCCTCAAAACAACCGTCGACAACGGCCTTGTAACCCATCTCGGTCTTTCCAAAGATCAGCAGGGAGACCGCATCCCCCGGGTGATAAGGTGGCATTACGGGGTCGAAGTGACGGCTGATGCGTTGGGAGGCCACGAGCCGACCGCTTTTGGGATCAACCCCCACGTA
>JALQTQ010000034.1 GCA_023263995.1 Akkermansiaceae bacterium
AACGCCTCTACACCATCGGAACCGGTCTTCGGGCTCCCGGGGGCATCGGCATCGGCCCCAATGGTGAAATCACCTCCGGCGAAAACGAAGGAACTTGGCAGCCCTGCTGCAAGATCAACTACTACGAACCCGAGCGCGGCACGCCCTTTTTCGGGGTTGAAGATGCCCGCCAAGGCAACAAGGCCGAATTCACCGAACCGCTTTGCTACCTCCCAATGTCGGTCGACAACTCGGGCGGCGGCCAAATCTGGGTCACCGACCAAGCCAAGATCGGCATCGCCGCCGGAGAACTCCTCCACCTCTCCTACGGGCAGTCGGCCATCTACCACGTCCTGCGGCAGGAAGTCTCCGACGGCTTCTACCAAGGCGGGGTGGTGAAACTGCCGGTGAAGCTCTCTTCCTCGGCCCAGCGCGCGGTCTTTCATCCGGACGGATCGATGTATGTCGTGGGATTCCGCGGATGGCAAACCAATGCGGCCAATGAAGCCGGGCTCCAGCGGATCCGCTACGACCGCGAGGCGGCCAACCCACTCCCGACCGCCATGGCGGTGACCCCGACGGGACTCAAGCTGACCTTCGACGTCGAACTGGACGAGGAACTGGCCACCGACATTACCTCCTTCAGCGCCGAGCGGTGGAAATACATCCGTAGCGGCCAGTATGGCTCCGGACAATTTTCGGTCGACAACCCCGACCGCGAAGCCGAAGCCAATGCCACCAAGAAGGAGTCCAAGGGCTATCGCAAACGCGACAAGGTAATGATCACCGCCGCCAAGCTCTCGGCCGACAAGAAGTCCATCCTCCTGACGGTGGCAGGCCATAAGCCGAGCCAGCAGTTCAAACTCGACTACGATCTGGAGTCGAGCGACGGCGACGAAATCATCGGCACCATCCACAGCACCATCCATAAAGTGCCCGCGAAATAAGGGACGGTCTAATATTTCCCCCAAAGAACAGAACGGCCCACTCCTGTCGGGGGGGGCCGTTTTCCTTTCGAAACAGGCGAAAAAACAAAAAACGAGCCCGACCTTAACCCAGGACGTTTCCAGTCCACGGCTCAAGGAAAAGCCGCCGTTCCGCCTTTTCCTCCGCACCCCAAAAGAAACGCTGGCACTCACCCGGCTCCGCTTTTACACTGAAGCAGTTAATCATGATAACGGTCACCGAGAAAGCCGCCAGTGAACTTGCCGATCTCCTCGCCTCTAAAAACGCACCGGAGAGCGCTGGCCTCCGACTCGGAGTGGAGCGCGGAGGTTGCGCCGGACTGGCCTACACCATGCGCATCGCCTCCCCCGAGGAAGGCGATGAAATCATCGATCTCAACGGAACCCGCTTCATCGTCGCCCACGATTCATTCGATTTCCTGACCGGCTGCACTGTCGATTTTGCGGACGAACTCTCAGACCGAGGCTTCAAGATCTATAATCCCAATGCCTCGCGCTCCTGTGGCTGCGGGACCTCCTTCGAGCCAAGCGAGGAAGGGAAAAAACCGCAATACGATCCCGCACTCGACGGAACGAAGTGTCGCTAGCGCGGCCCACTTCTGGCACCCTGGCGATGTTGCGCACCAAATTAGACCTCTCTCCGCCCCGAAAACGCCCCCCGTTTTTCTGGTGGTTTCTTGCGAACACCCTTGCTGTCGCCTTTGCGATTAGCGCCTGGGTCATCTGCCTTAATCTTTTCCGCGACCCTACCAACCCGACGAGCTACCATTGGATGATGAAGGTCGGACGCCTGGAGCCTCCCGCCCGCTTTTCGCCCTCCGAGGCACCGGAGCCCTCGAGCGTCAGCGATCCACGGGAGCTGGAAGCCCGATTTGCGGCCTTGGGCCGAGCCGAACTCGACACCTTGAACCGGGAATTGCGACGGGCCTATCTGACCAACTTTGAGAAAACCCCCCTCCTGACTTACCTCACCGGGGAATTCCGGGTCACCGAAGCGCGCTCCCTTTCCGAAGACGACTTTCTCTCGCCCGGAATCGTGGTCAAGGCGCAGGCCCTCGTCCGCCCCGATGCCGTGGCCGACCCTCTCCCCTACCCGGTCTTCATCGAGTGCCTCTTTCCTTCAACCGACGCCTCGCCCGATTCCTTCCCCTCTGATCAGTCCTTCACCCTGGAAAGACTGCCGCACTGCGCGGCCCTCCTGAATGTTGGCCGAACCGACCACGAGGAACGCGAGGTCATTCTTGCCAGCGTGGTGCCTCTGTCCGCAATCGAATTCAACCCTCCGGCCGGCCCGGCCTTCCGGATTGCGCCGCCGGAACACGCCAATCCGGGAGCCACCTTTCCCATCCTTCCCTAAGCCGGTCAGATGTTGAAGCGCTCCTCCTACCACGGATCAGGCCGCGACAAGGTTCGCCAAATGATCAGCCGCACCTGGGAGTTTTGCTGGAAAGGCGGACTGACCTTGCTGGTGCCACTCCTGATCGGAATCGGATGGTATGCCTACCAAGCTAGCAAATTCGATCTCAGCGAAGTCGCTGAAATGCCCGAACGCACGGTACTGATTGACCGCAAGGGCATGGAATTTGCCACCATCCACGGCTCCAAACGCCGCCTCATTTCTTATGAGGAAATCCCGGAATTCCTCAAGGAAGCACTTTTCGCCCGCGAAGATGCGCGTTTCCTGGAGCACGAAGGCGTTGACTTCCGTGGCCTTGCCCGGGCCAGCCTGCGAAACCTCAAGGACCGCGATTTCACCCAAGGAGCATCGACTCTCTCGATGCAACTGGCCCGCAACACCTTCGACCTACGCGAGAAAAAATCGCTCCACCGCAAGTTCCTCGAAATCGCCCTGACTTACCGCATCGAGTCAAAATACTCAAAAGCAGAAATCCTCACCCATTACCTCAACCGTATCTATTTCGGTGCCGGATGTAACGGGATCGAGGAAGCCGCCCTCCACTACTTTGGTCGTCAAACCTCCGCCCTGAGCCGGGGCCAGTGCGCCCTCCTCGTGGGCATCATCCGGGCTCCCCACCTCTGCAGCCC
Organism: Akkermansiaceae bacterium; assembly: GCA_023263995.1. GTDB lineage: Bacteria > Verrucomicrobiota > Verrucomicrobiia > Verrucomicrobiales > Akkermansiaceae > SW10. The sequence continues at coordinate 2,991 of JALQTQ010000034.1, forward strand.
ATCCCGCAACCGAGAGGGCGCGATCCGGCAGCGGGACGAAGTTCTGGAACGGCTGGTCGCCATCAGATCCCTGACCGAGGCGGAAGCCCAAATGATCAAGAACGAGCCGCTCGATTTTCGAGAACCCGACCGCATCGCTTCCGAAAGCAGTCACGCCATGCGCGTCCTTCGCCGCCCCCTCGAAGTTGTCCTCGACAAAACCCAGATCACGATCGGAGGACTGCGGGTGATCACTTCGATTGATTTCGACCTGCAACGACAGCTGGAAACCCTGGTGCAAACCACCCACTTGCCCGCAGGGTCTCAGATGGCGGCAGTTTCGCTCGATCCCCGAAGTGGCGACGTGCTTGCGGTGGTCGGTTGCCGCGAAAAAAAGCCCACTGGATTCAACCGCGCTCTCGATGCCCGCCGCGATCTCGGCCCTGCCATGACCGAGCCCCTCGTCGGCACCATCGCCCTTGAACGGGGTCACCTTCCACTCGTCGGCAACCCGGTGGCGACCGGCCGCCAACTCGGGGAAAGCGATGCCGTCCAACTGCTCCAACGCTTCGGGATCGACGGCATTTTTGCTAAGGGCGACGACCTTTACCGTGGCTCCCTGACTGTTTCCCCTCTTGCCCTCGCTACCGCCTACGCCACCCTTCTCTCGGGGGGAAGCCGCCCCACTCCGGTCTTCGTGAAGGAGTTGATCAGTAAAGGCGAAGTGCTCTTTTCCCGCGAACCGACCTTCTTTCCGGCCTTTGCCGAACACTCCCGTCTCTCGGTGATCCCGGACTTCCTCGACGGGACCTCATTGCCAGGCACCGATTACTGGGCCGCCACCTTGTCAGAGGAGAAAGTCATCGTGGTCTGGATCGGTTACGACAATCCGGCTCCCCTCAAGCTCAGTCCGGAACAACGCCAAGCCCTCGGGCGAAAGCTTCGAAGCCTCTCCCGTTGACCACCCTCAGCGCTTCCCCAGAAGCTGGCTGCGGCTGCAATCAACCAAGAAACCAGTAAGCGCCCGACGTCCCAGCAAGAGGGGGCATTTCATGGCCTGACGACAGGTCAAACTCACCAAAAGGTCATGTTTTCTGCCATCCATTGACTCGGCTTCCAGCTCCACAAAATACCGTTTCGAATCATAGCCATTGGAACTCTTGACCTTCCTGACAAAAACCACCGGAGCCTCGCACTTGAGATGGTGAACCGTCCGGAAGCTGACCCAAGTCTCACCATTGCGGGAAAAGCTGTTGATCTCTTCCGCATGAAGCGACGAGGTCCGCGCTCCGGTATCGATTTTTCCCCGCACCCAGCCCAGTTCCAACCCGGGAAAACAAAACCATTCCCGCCTCCCGATGACTGTCTTTGGGGTCTCGTGATTCGTCATTTTAAAAGGGACTTCGCCATCTCGCGCGCTTGCATCCCTCCCCCTCCAAGCATCCGGACGAGTTCATCAATCCGCGCTTCCCCCGAGACCTCGGTGAGTGACGAGAGCGAGCGCCCGGACTCCACCCGCTTTTCGACCAAAAAATGCTGATGCGCGACCGCCGCCACCTGCGGAAAATGAGTGATCGCCACCACCTGATGCCGCTCTCCCAAGCTGGCCATCTTTTCGCCCACGGCCCGCGCGATCTCGCCCCCCACATTGGCGTCGATCTCGTCAAATACCATCAAGGGCGTGGCATCCTGGTCGGCCAAGGCATTCTTCACCGCCAGCATCACCCGGGAAATTTCCCCGCTCGAAGCCACCTGGCGTAAAGGCTTGAGTGGCTCTCCCGGGTTGGGTCCGAAAAGATACTCAGCGTCTTCAAAGCCAGACGGGCCCGGTTCCTCGCGAGTTTCCAGTTTGACCTCGAACTCGCCTTGCTTAAAGCCCAAATCGACGAGATGTTTCCGCACCTCGGCCGCCAGCGCCGGGGCCTCTCGTTTGCGCTTTGTCCCCACCTTGCGAGCTGCTCCACGTAGTTTTTGGTAGGCTTCATCCACCGACTCCTTCAACCCCGCGAGGTAAGCCTCTCGGTTTTCGGATCCGGCGAGACGCTGGCGGGCCTCCTCGGCATGATCCAGGGCGTCCTGCAAAGTAGGCCCGTATTTCCGCTTCAATGACTCGACCAGATTAAAGCGCTCCTCCACCTCCCGCACTTCCCCGGGATCCAGTTCCAGCTCGCCAAGATAATCCATCATCGTCCGCTCCAACTCCTGGAGTTGCACCGCCACCGTTGCCACCTCTTCCACGATCTCACTCACCGCCGGATCGATCCGGCCCAACTCCACGGCGGTTCGCTGCAAATCCTCGACCCCGGGACCCACCGTTTCGGAAATCAAATCAGCCGCGCGGCCGGCCAACTCCCCCAGACGGCTGGCATTACTGGTCCGGCGATACCGCTCCTCCAGTTCTTCCTCCTCACCCGGGGTCATCCCGGCGGCCTCGATCTCCTCGACCTGAAAACGCAACAATTCCCGCTCCTGGTCGCTGATCTCCCGTTGGGCCCGCGCGGCTTCGTATTCCTCCCTCGCCGCCCGCCACTCCAACCAGGCCCGACGATAGGCCAGCACTTCCTCCCCGGCACCACCATAGGCATCGAGCAGAGCCAACTGACGCTCCGGCGAAAGGAGCGACTGATGGTCGTGCGGACCATGAAGATCAACCAAATGACGTCCGATCCGTTTCAGGACCCCCCAGCTAGCCACCCCGTTGTTGACGAACTGCTTGTTGGAGCTGGCTCCCACCACCCGGCGGATGATCAATTCCCCTTGCTCACAGCGATCGAGCCCCACCTCCTCCAAGATCCCGTCGATCAAAGAGGAATTCGCGAGCTGAAAAACTGCCTCCACCACACATTGTTCTTCTCCGGTCCGGATCAGACTCTTATCTGCCCGTTCCCCCAGGACCAGCTTTAAGGCCCCCACAATGACTGACTTTCCAGCCCCGGTCTCCCCGGTAACCCCGACTAAACTTCCCCCCAAGTGCCACTCGAGACAATCGACAAGGGCAAGGTTGCGGATCTTCAGGAGAGTAAGCATTCGATTTTGCGGTGACGGGGGGATTATGCAAAGCTGAGACCACGTTGCAATGATGAGTCGCTCCGGAACAGCCAGCCGCTTTCTCTTTCTCGGCACCTCAACCTCCGTGGGCGTCCCGGTCATCGGCTGCCGATGCCCCGTCTGCACCTCGAAACACCCGCACGACAACCGGACTCGCTCTTCCGCCTATCTCTCGGGTCCCTGGGGAAATCTTCTCATCGACTCCGGACCAGACCTGCGTCAGCAGGCCCTTCGCGAAAACCTGACCTCGGTCGACGCCGTCCTCTACACGCATCCACACCTCGACCACGTCACGGGATTCGACGAACTCCGCGCCTTCTGCTGGCATCGCCATGCCCCCCTCCCTCTTTACGGTTCCCCGGAGACCCTTAACAGTCTGGAACGAATGTTTCCCTGGGCCTTCATCCAAGAAAAACATCAACCCGGATACGTCCGTCCCTGCGCCCGCCCGGTCACCACCCCCTTTGATCTCGATGGCCTCAGGGTCACTCCGGTCGAGGTCGATCATGGCAACGTCCGCACTCACGGATACCGCTTTGACCACCCGTCTTTCGGCTCGCTGGCCTACCTCCCCGACGTCAAACGAATAGGACCACCTTCGCTCGCTCTGCTCGAAGACCTCGACACCCTGATCATCGATGCGCTGCGGCACGAGGACCATTCGACCCATATGACGGTGGACGAAGCCATCGACACCATCGACCGCTTGCAGCCACGCCGCTCCTACCTCACCCACCTCTCGCACGAACTCCCCTGGGACGAAACCAGCCGCTCCCTCCCTCCCGGGATCTCACTGGCCTACGACGGCCTTTCGCTGGACTTTTAAGCTCATGAAATCACTCCTGATTGTTCTCCTCGCTACCCTCGCCGCCGCCGCCCAGAAGACAGATCCCCTACTGCCCTCCCAAGTGGTGGTCGTTTACAACTCGCTTGTCCCCTCTTCCAAGGACCTCGCGGAATTCTACGCTCTCCATCGTCGCATCCCAACCACCAACGTGATCGGCCTCGAAGTCACGGAAAAGAGCACCATCGATCGGGCCACTTACGAAAAATTCATCCGTAAACCCCTTGTCGATGAGTTCGACCAGCGCAAGTTCTGGATCATGGGGAAGGACGCCAATGGCGTCGAGTTACCCGTAAAAACCCGGGTCCGCTGCCTTGTTCTGATGAAGGGCTTACCCCTCCGCATCAGCCGCTCCAAAACACCGGAACCCGTGGGCGAAGAGGAAGGCAAAAAGCCCCGCCAATTCAGCCAAAACAACGAAGCCTCGGTTGATTCCGAACTGAGCCTGATGGGGGTCCGCGGCTATCCGATTGGCGGTAGCATTCCCAATCCCTACTTCAAAAAAGAAATCGTAGCCTCCCTCAACCCATACCCTTACGTCCTCCTCGTGGGACGTCTCGACGCCCACAACTACGACCACTGCAAGCGCATGGTCCTTGATGCCCTTGACGTGGAAAAAGCGGGTCTTTGGGGCCGCGCCTACCTCGACCACTCTCTGAAACCCGGAGCCTTCGCCGTCGGGGACCAGTGGATCAGCAAGGTCGCCAAGCTGACCACGGCCAAAGCCCACCCCACCATCGTGGACCGCATGTCAAACACCTTCGTCACGAACTACCCCATGAGTGACGCCGCCGTTTATTTTGGATGGTATACCACCCACCGCAACGGTCCCTTCCTCAATCCAAAGATGAGATTCAAAAAGGGCGCAATTGCCGTCCACATCCACTCCTTTAGCGCCGAACAGCTGATCAACCCAGACAAGAACTGGTGCGCCGCCCTCATCGAGCACGGAGCCGCCGCCACCCTCGGCAACACCTGGGAACCCTTCCTGCAACTGAGCCACCAACTCGACGTCTTTTACGATCGCCTCACCAAGGGCTACTCCCTCGTGGAAGCCGCCTACCTGTCCATCAATGTCCTCTCGTGGCAAAACGTTGTTCTCGGTGACCCTCTTTACACTCCCTACCTCACCACCGCCGTCACCGCCGAGGCTCTCAAAGAAGACCGGGAATACAAGCTGATCCGTTACGCCGAGTCGCGTTTCCCGGAACCCGCCGAACGCACCACCCAACTCCTCAAGGCAGCCGATCAGAGTAAAAACGGATCGGTCTATGAAATGTTTGCTTTTGCCGCCCTCGAAGCCGGGGACACCGACACCGCCCGCGAGCAGTTCAAGCGGGCCAAAGAGCTCTTTGACAATCCAGCCGATCAACTCCGCCAAGTTCTTAACCTGGTCGAAGTCGAACGCCGCAATAATGATCCCGCGGCCGCCCTCACCCTCCTCCGTCAGGCCAAATCGAATTTTGCCGACCTGCCAGAGAGTAAAGCCATCGACGGACTCCTCGTCATCCTCGATCCCCCCCCACCACCCGCCACCCAGCGGAAACAATAACTTTATGACCTACCAGCGAATCCTCGAGCTCACTTCCGCCCCACCGGGAGTTCTCGCTGAAAATCAAACGCCATCGTTCGACGAAATCGAGATTCAGTCCCGGTGGTTCGCCGGACATTTTCCCCGCACCTATCAGTCCAAACACGGTCAGGACATCACCATCATTTCCCCCGGCGAATGGAACCGTGGTGCTGGTCCCGACTTCATCAATGCCACGATCACGGTCGACCACCAGACGTTCCACGGCTCCATCGAAATCGACCTCGAGGCCCGCAACTGGGAACTCCACGGACATCGGGAAAACCGTCATTTCGACGATGTCATCCTTCATGTCGTCCTGAACGACAACGGCCCCACATTTTTCACCCGAACCTCCTCCGATCGTGAAGTCCCACGGATTGTTCTCTCTCCAACCGAGGTTAACACGGCTCTCGGACGCCCCCGCCTCGCCCAGGCCCTCGCCCGCCCGGGGCTTTGCCTCGCTCCACTCTCCGAGATGGCAGAATCCGACCTGAACGTCCTGCTCCAAGAGGCGGCCCGGCACCGCCTTCAGCTCAAGGCCGCCCGCTTTCAGCAAACGACTGCTCTCCACCACTTTTCCCAAGCCCTCTGGGAGGCTCTTGCGGACGCTCTCGGCTACTCCGCCAACCGCCTCCCGATGCGTCTGCTGGCCCAGAGACTTCCCATCCAAAAGCTCTTGCAACACCGCCCGGCTGACCGGGTCGCCATCCTTTTCGGCACCGCCGGGTTCCTCTCGCCCACCTTGCATGAAACGAGCCCGGCGGAGTCACGCGAATGGCTCGAGGACCTCTGGACCCGTTGGTGGAAACACCGCCCCGATTACGAATTCCCACCCGACCGCACCCCTGCCTGGTCCGCCCGCAACACGCGCCCCGGCAACCACCCCCAGCGCCGCCTCGCCGCTCTGGCCGCCGCTGCCACCTCCTGGCCTTCTCTCGCCGCCCTAGCCCGCCAAAAGCCCCCCTTTGCCAAGTTTTCGAAGTCACTCACCGCCCTCCGCGATCCCTTCTGGGACCATCACCATACCCTCTCCTCCAAGCGTCGTCCCCAGCCTCTCCGCCTCCTGGGCCCGGCTCGAGTCCACGAATTCCTCGTCAACTCTCTCTACCCACTCCACCCAGACGATTGGGAGAGCTATTCCATCATCAAAGCTCCCACCCCCAACCAAAAAGTGAAACGATGCTGCGAGCGGCTCTTCGGGTCACTCGCCCGGGCCCGCCCCCATCTCCAATTCGCTTGGCAACATCAGGCACTCCTTCAGCTCTACCAAGATTTCTGCCTCGAGGACGTTTCGGACTGCCAGGCCTGCCTCTTCCCCGAGCAACTCGCTCAATGGAAACCCTCCACCCGCTCCTAGCACGCCCCCTTTCCTCCCATGACCGAAACCGAAGCCCTCCTTGCCCTCAACCAGTTGCCCAAAACCGGCCCCGTCAAAATCCGACGCCTTCTCGACCACTTCGGCTCGGCCGCATCAACCCTGCGGCAAAGTGCTTCGTCCCTCCAGCAAGTTCCAGGCATCGGGCCGGAAATCGCTTCCCTGATCACCGACTGGCAAAATCACGCCGACCCCGCGAGCGAGCTGAGGCTCGCCCGCGAACGCAACCTCACCATTCTCACCCCGGCTCACCCCGACTATCCCATCGCCTTGCACGACGCCTTCGACGCCCCGGTCATTCTATACGTCTGGGGAGAACTCACGAAAAAAGACCTTCACTCGGTGGCCATCGTGGGGTCCCGAAAGATGACCCACTATGGGCGCGAGACTGCCCGCAAGTTTGCCTACCAACTGGCCGGAGCCGGTCTCACTGTCATTTCCGGTCTGGCCCGAGGGATCGACACCGCCGCCCACGAAGGAGCAGTCGCGGCAGGAGGTCGCACCATCGCAGTCCTCGGCTCCGGCCTGCTCCAACTCTACCCACCGGAAAACCTTGCCCTGGCCGAGAAAATCGCCAATGGCCACGGTGCGGTGATTTCCGAATTCCCCCTGAAAATGCCGCCCGATCGCCAGACCTTCCCGCAACGCAACCGCATCGTGGCTCATTGGTCCCGCGCCCTCCTCGTGGTGGAATGCCCGTCCCGCTCTGGCTCCCTCATCACCGCCAACCTCGCGGCCGAAGCCGGGCGTCAAATCTACGCCGTCCCCGGGCCGATCGACCGGCCCAACTCCGCAGGTTGCCACGATCTCATTCGCGATGGTGCCACTCTCGTCACCGATGGCTCACACATCCTCGATGACTTTTCGCACCTCAATTTCTCCACCCGAAAAGAAAGCACCCCAGGACCGCCCGAAACCTTCCTCGACCTCACCGACGAGGAAAACAAGGTGATGGTAGCCTTGCGCGAGGGCGACCGGTCCATCGATGAGATTGTTGCCCTGGCTCAACTCCCCACCCAGCAAATCTCGGTGATTCTCATGAAACTCGAACTCCGAAAACTCGTCCAAACCCTTCCCGGGCAACGCTTTACCCGCCGAACCTGATGAGTCCGGCACACTTTTTCAATTTCTTGTCCTCGAGTTGACAAATGGCCGCCCGAAAAGAAATTCCTTCACAAACCCCCATCTCTCCCCCTAAGTCCGGCTCGTGTCTAAAACACTCATCATCGCTGAGAAACCCTCAGTCGCCACCGATCTTGCCAAAGCCCTCGCCAACAAACTCGGCAAGTTCTCCAAGAAGGGTAAGTCCCGCGATTCGCAATACTTCGAGAGCGACCAAGCCCTGATCACTTCCGCGGTCGGGCACCTCATCGAACTCAAAATGCCCACCGGCCCAAACGGAAAAAACCTTCCCTGGAAATTCGATGTCCTCCCGGCCATTCCCTCGGATTTCGCCCTCCAACCGATCGAAAAAACCGAGAGTCGGCTACGCCATGTCCTCTCTCTCGCTCGCAAAAAAGAAGTCACGGAAATTGTCAATGCCTGCGATGCTGGACGCGAAGGGGAACTCATTTTTCAATACATCATCGACTACGGGAAAATCGACAAACCGGTGAAACGCCTCTGGATGCAGTCGATGACCACCAAGTCCATCCAAGAGGCTTGGGACCACCTCCGCCGAGGTGAGGAAATGACCAATCTCGCGGACGCCGCCAAGTGCCGCTCGGAATCCGACTGGCTGGTCGGGCTGAATTCCACTCGCGCCCTGACCTGCTTCCGCTCCCGCCACGGTGGCTTCAACATCACCGCCGCTGGCCGCGTGCAAACCCCCACCCTCGCCATCCTCGCCAAACGCGAAAAGGAAATCCGTGCCTTCAAGCCCACCCCCTACGCCGAAGTTCACGGAACCTTCGAGGTCGCAGCCGGCCAATACGAGGGCAAATGGATCGACCCAAACTTCAAAAAGAGCGAGGACAACCCGCACGGCCGGGCCGAGAGACTCTGGGATAAGGATCGAGCTCGCCTCATTGCCGAACGCTGCCAAGGGAAAACCGGCACTGTGACCGAGGAAAAGAAGCCCACCAAGCAAATCGCCCCCCAGCTCTACGACCTGACCACCCTGCAGCGCGAAGCTCCCTTCACCGCCAAAAACACCCTGGCTCTCGCCCAAACCCTCTACGAGCGCCACAAGATGATCACCTACCCGCGGACGGATTCGCGGTATCTTCCTGAGGACTACCTCGCCAATGTCAAACAGGTCGTCAAGGATCTCGCCAACAGTTCTTCCGACTTGGCAGGCTGGGCCAAAGACGCCCTCACCAACAACCGTCTCACCTTCCAGAAGAGGATCTTCAACAATGCCAAGGTCTCCGATCACTTCGCCATCATCCCCACCGGTAGGGTGGTGCGACTCGATGACGCCGCCGCCAAGCTCTACGACATGATCGTGAAGCGCTTCCTCGCCGTCTTCTTTCCCCACGCCGAATTCGAAGTCACGAAGCGACTCACCACCATTGATCACGGCAGCGAACAAGACCTCTTTCGGACCGACGGAAAAATCCTCGTCACCCCGGGCTGGCTCGCAGTTTACGGTCGTCGGCCAGGCGTCGGTTCCGGCAAGGATGAACTCTGCCGGGTCGAGGAAGGCGAAGACGCCAAGGCGCTCGAAATCGAACTGCTCGAAAAGGAAACCAACCCTCCCGCCCGCTACACCGAATCCACCCTTCTCTCCGCGATGGAAGGGGCCGGCAAGCTGGTCGATGATGACGAACTCCGGGAAGCCATGGCCGAGCGTGGCTTGGGCACTCCGGCCACCCGCGCCGCGACCATCGAGGGCTTGCTCCGCCAGAAATACATCACCCGCGACGGACGTGAACTCATCGCCACCGGCAAGGGCCTGCGCCTGATCGACCTGCTTCAGGAAATGGACGTCCAGCCCCTCACCAGCCCCGAGATGACGGGCGATTGGGAGGCCAAGCTGCATCGCATGGAAAAGGGCGAACTGGCCCGCGAGGCCTTCATGGCCGAGATCAAGAAGTTCACCGAGAATGTGGTCCAGAACGCCCGCAGTCACTACGAGCAGGTGATCTCGCGGCCCTTCCCCGACCTGCCGTGCCCCTGCCCAAATTGCGGTGCTCCCGAACTCAAGCAAACCGATGCCACCTACGAGTGCCACGAACCGGACTGTGGCTTTCGCATTTCCAAATACATCGCCGGTCGCTTCCTCACGGAGGAAGAAGCCATCACCCTCTTCACCACGAAGTTCCTCGAACCGCGCGAGGGGTTTGTGTCCCGCTTCAACAGACCATTCGAGGCCGGTTTGGAACTTACCCAGCAGGTCTCCAAAACCGGGAGGAAGGGCAAATGGAAGACCAATTTTGTTTTCGATTCCGACCTCGAATCTACCGAAGACCTCACTGAGGAACAACTCATCGGCGAGGTAACCCTGAGCAACGACCAAACCGCCAAACTCTACGAAACAGAGAAGGCTTTCATTGTTCCCGACCTCGTCACCAAGGACAACCCGGACGGCTTCCGCCTCGGCAAAACCATCCTCCAAAAAGAGCTCACTGCTGCCGATGTGAAAAAAATGCTCACCACCGGCAAGACAGACCTCATTCCGGGCTTCATCTCGAGGAGAACCAGGCGCCCCTTTGCGGCCCACCTCACCCTCGACCCCGAGACCGCGAAAATCGGCTTTGAGTTTGCTCCGCGAAAAGCGGCAAAAAAGGCCGCGAAAAAATAAGCAGAGAGCCGATCAGCAAAGTCTCCCTTCTTGTCGCACCCCTTGCTCTAAGGGAACAGTTTCCAGCAGAGAAGCATCAGGAGCGACCCCACGAACATCCCGGCGGTCAAGCCGTAGGTGGCCCAGCGCATCTGAAAGGGCTTCACCGGAGGACCAACGAAATTCGGGGGAACCTCAGCCTTTTGGGTCACCAGAGTGGGTCGCAACGCACGGAGCCAATACTGGCGATACTCGCCCTGTTCCTTCTGGATTTCGAGGAGGTCCTCGCGGGCGGAATCCCATTCGACCTTGGCGGTGAGGACATCCTTAAACTCCTGATAAGGACCGAGATCGATCTCAGGCGTGAGCTTGAGATTGATGCCATTATTGGTCAGAGCTTGGGTGAGCTTCTCCTTGGCCTCGCTTTCCAGATCCTCCAGCGGCTGCGACTCGGCCTTGAGCAATTCGAAGGCCGCAGCCTTCTTCAAGGCATCAAACTCACTCACGGTTTCCGGAACGAGAGCAGCGAGGGCATTGGCCACCTCCGCCGCCTCTTGGGGATCAGATAAGCTCACTTGCACCGAGAGAATGTCGGTCTCCTTGTCCAAATCAAGCAAGAGACCGCTCCGGATTCGATTCACTGCGTCGCTAATGCTCAGATCCCACCGCCCGGTGAGATCGAGGCGAGTCACCAGCAAGCCGAGAACTTCTTCAGATTCAATCCGCCGCAGCACTTCCTGTTCGTTGGCATTGGCCATGACCCCGACGGAAAGCTCAACTCCGGCTTTTTGGGACACAAACGGAGGCCGGATATTGACCGCGAGCTTCGCAACCGAGAGGTAGTCCTTGGGCGCATCCTCCCACTTCATCGCCCCATACTGATATCCCCCCAACACCCCGGCAATGGTCACAAGAGCCAGCAACCACGACCACCAGACCAAACTTCTCCGACCGCGACGTCTCTTCATGCGCACGATTACAACAGGTCGACCCGATCAGTCACCCGAAAAAATCACTGCAGGCTCTGGTGGAAATGATCCTTTGCGGTGAGCCCTTCCACGAAGCCTGCCATCAGGTTAATGGTTTCGTTGACATCGTGGTAGGTTGCCATCTCGACCACCGAATGCATGCATCGCAGCGGAAGGGAAACCAAGGCACTGGGAACACCATCGCGGGTCTGGAAAATACTGTCGGTATCGGTCCCGGTAAATCGGCTGGCCGCCTCATGCTGCAGATTGATCTTCTTCTTCCGGGCAATCTTGATCAGACGCTCCACGACCAGCGGATGACTCGCCGAGCCATGGGTTACCGAAGGCCCCCCGCCCAGCTCGACTCGGCCATACATCGGGGCACTCAGTCCCGGCGTGTCAGTGGCGTGAGTCACGTCGGTGCAGAGACAAACGTCGGGCTTGATGCGGTGGGTTGCCATCTTTGCTCCATAACCTCCGATTTCCTCCTGCACCGCATTGAGACAGACCAAGGTAAAGGCCGGCTTGGTCTTGGCAGATGCCAGCTTTTTCATCACCTGCGCGATCATGAACCCACCGATGCGGTTGTCCACCGCCCGCCCCACCAGCCGATCTTTGCCCATCTCGCTCACTCCATCGGCGTAGACGGCCGGGTGTCCCACTCGCAGGCCGAGTGACTCGACCTCGTGATACGAGGACACTCCGACATCCACCCACAATTCATGAATCTTGGGAGCTTTCTCATCGGAAAGGGAATCGCGGCGAAGATGGATGGCAGTGTTCCCGATCACACCGGGGACCGCGCCTTTGTCGCCCATGATTTGGATTCGCCGCCCCCGTCCGGTGGCCGAGTCACTGCCCCCCACTCGGTCGAGGTAGAGGAATCCCTCTTCGGTAATGTGCTTGACCATGTAACCAATTTCATCGGCATGAGCTTCCAACATCACCACCTTATCCGAGCGCCCCTTCAAGGTGGCCCAAGTCGATCCATAAGCATCGCACTCCACCGTATCGGCAAACTTTTCCACATACCGGGCCCAGACCCGCTGGCCCGGCATTTCAAAGCCCGTCGGACTCGGAGTCTCCAATAACTCAAACAGGAAGGATTTCTCAGCCTTAGTCATGGCGGCAGAATGGCGAAAGAGCATGGCCCGGTGAAGCCCGAAGTCTGGCGACCAGACAAAAGAGTTTCAAACCGGGCGCGCCGCAAAACGAGTGCCACGCCCCTGGCCCCGCACCAGCTCGCAAAGCTGCTCCGGCTTGCGACCATTCGCCACCAAAACCTCAATCCCGGCATCGGTGGCGTATTTCACAGCCTTGAGTTTTGAAGCCATCCCGCCAATGGAAAACTTTCCGCTCTCAGCACGGACCAACCCCAAGACCTGCTCGAGGTCATCAACCGACTCGATGAGCTGGTCACCCTGATCGAGCAGCCCGTCAACTGTGGTGAAGAGAATCAACTGGCGAGCGCCCAAAAATTCTGCCAAGCGGGCCGACAAAAGGTCGTTGTCCCCCACCCGCAATTCCTCGATGGCCACCGAATCGTTCTCGTTCACGATGGGAATGATGTCTCCCTCTTGCAACAGGCGGCGCATCGTTGCTGAAACCCGCTCACGGTTCTCCTGCAAGTCAGATCCCGTGATGAGCAACTGGGCCACATCGAGATCGAATTGCTCGAACAAGGTTTGGTAACGCTGCATCAAACGAGCCTGCCCGATGGCAGCCGCCGCTTGGCGAGTCTCCACATCGTCCGGATAAGCGTCCAACTCGAGGGCACTGACCCCAGCTCCGACCGCCCCCGAAGATACGACCACGCAAAGAAACCCGGCCGCCTTCAATTCCGCCACCGCCGTTACCAAGCGCACCAAGGAGGCCCCGTCGAGGGTGCCATTGCCTCTCGTCAGGACGCCGGTCCCAATTTTAACGACGATAATTTCCTTCATGGCTCACATTCTTTCGGGCACCGGAATAGCCAAGAGGGCCAATCCATCCTGAAGGACCCGCGAGGTGAGATCGCAGAGGATCAGACGGCTTTCCCGGGTCTCTCCTTCCGATTTCAAGACCGGGCAGGCCTCGAAAAAGGAATGAAAGGCTCTCGCCACCTCGAGGAGATAGGTCGCCAGTAGATTAGGACGATAATCCTCGAGGACCTGATGCACTTGGTCACTGTAGCGGGTGAGCATTCTCACCAGATGAACCTCGGAATTCTCGCTCACCTTGAGCGATTCTCCGCGAAGACTCACGCTCTCGCCCAGCTTGCGGAAGATCGACCGCGAGCGCACGTAACTGTAAAGGAGATAAGGTGCGGTATCGCCTTCGAGCGCCACCATCTTCTCGAGATCAAAAACGTAGTCCGACATCCGATGGTGGGAGAGTTCGGTGAACTTGACCGAGTTGACCCCGATCAATTCCGCCAACTCCGCTTTTTCGGCAAGCGTTTCGAGATGGCTCTTTTCCTCGACCACTTCCCGCGCTGCCTTGACCGCATCATTGAGAACGTCTTCGAGTTGCGGAAGGTCTCCGGCCCGGGTCTTCAACGGCTTGCCATCTTTCCCGAGGATCGTGCCGAAAGACACATGGACCAGATCGACGTCGCGGTATCCCATCCGCTTGGAGGTATCGAAAAGCTGCGCGAAATGACCGCCCTGCCGGAAGTCAACAACATACCAGACCTCATCGGCTTTCCATTCACGGACCCGGTATTCGACGGTGGCCAGGTCAGTCGTGGCATAGTTAAAGCCACCATCGTTCTTGCGCACGATCATCGGATAATCCTGCCATTCACCATCGCGATTGATCTTGAAGGGATCATTTTTCGGCACGTCGGTCTCGCCTGAGAAAATGCAGACCGCTCCGTCGCTTTCCCGGGCCAAGCCTTCGGCCTCCAAGCGCTCCACCAAAGGAGCCAAGGCGTCATTGTAGGCGCTTTCTCCCATCCAGTGGTCGAAGCGAACATCGAGGCGACGATAAATTTTCTCGAGGCCTTTCTTGGACAACTCCAGACATTCGTTCCAGATTGCCAAGTTTTCCCCGTCTCCCTGTTGCAGCTTGACGAGTTCCGCCCGGCATTCCTCCCGAATTTCTTCGTTTTCTTTCGAAGCATCGGAAGCCGTCCGGTAGAGGCGCAGCAGCTCTTGAAGGGGCTCCCCTTCGAGGCGGTTGCGATCGACTCCTTGCTTCCACGCCCAGGTCACCATGCCAAACTGGGTTCCCCAGTCCCCGATGTGGTTGTCCTTGATCACGCGGTGCCCGACCTTGGCGGCCACCCGCGCCAGGCACTCGCCGATGATGGTCGAACGGATGTGCCCGATATGCATTGGCTTGGCTACGTTGGGGGCGGAGAAATCGATCACGATGGTTCGCGGCTCGGTCACCGGAGTGATCCCAAGGTTCTCGCTCTCCCATTGGCTCCGCGCGAGGTCGGCCCAGGCATGGTCAGTGAGGGTGAAGTTCAGGAAGCCCGGACCAGCGATCGACAGATCACAGAGACCATCGGTATCGATTGCGGCTTGGAGATCGGCCGCGAGTTCTCGGGGGTTGCGACCCAGCCCTTTGGCCAGGATCATGGCGACGTTACTTTGAAAGTCCCCAAAACGGAGATCAGCGGCCTTGGTCACCTGCACACGGTCAGGGACAGGAACCTCGACTCCAAGTCCGGTAAGGGCAGAAAGAAGTTTCTCGCGAAGATGGTGGGCAATGGTCATGACAAAAATCAGGCTGCAGCTGCCGCAGAGGCAAAGATTTCGCTGACCTCCTCGGGCGTCTTGGCCTCCTCCAGCATTCGGCGGAGTTCCGAATGTTGAAAAATCCGGGAAAGCTCGGAGAGAATCTGAAGATGGCTGGCCGCCTGGTCCTCAGGAACAAGCATCAGGAAAATCAAGTGACTGGGGGCGTTATCGGGGCAATCAAAGTCGACCCCTTCCTTCGATCGCCCAAAAACGACAAGGGTTTCCTTTAGTCCCTTGACCCGGGCATGGGGAATCGCCACCCCCGACCCCAAACCGGTCCCAATGTGGGACTCCCGCTCCAACACGGCATTCCCGATGGCGTAACATTCGCCCGAAGGCACTTTCCCGATCTCACATAGGTGGTGAATCATTTCGAGGACAACTTCTTCGTGGTCCGTCTCTTCCAAGTCCAAGATCACGGACTCGGGGGTTACCAGCTGTTGCAGGGTGTTCATCACAAACAATCCGGCGCGGCGGCATCGCCCCGCAGGGCGCTCGTGCTAATCGACGATCGGGGAAGAGACAAGAGCAAAGGAGTGAGCCAGAAAAGGACTGACTGGCTTCATTCCTTTCCGCAAAAAGAAGCCGGACGGTTTCCCGTCCGGCTTGCAAAGAGTCCGTCGCTCTAAAGGCTTACATCATGCCGCCCATACCGCCGTGGTCGTGGCCATGGCCGCCGTCGGCTGGCTCGGGCTCAGGGATGTCGGTGATGAGAGCCTCGGTTGTGAGCATGAGACCGGAAATCGAGGCTGCATTCTGCAGGGCAGAACGGGTCACCTTGGTCGGGTCGACCACGCCAGCCTCGATGAGGTCGACATATTCGCCGGTGGCCACATTGTAGCCCACGTTGCCTTTCTCGTTCTTGACGTGCTCGACGATGAGAGCTCCTTCGATACCGGCGTTGGCGGCCAGCTGAAGAAGGGGGGATGGGAGTGAAGGGAGCCAAGAGTAGGGGAAGAGATGATCAAATACAAGGCAAGATGTAACGGGCTGAGTGGGAATCGAACCCACTACGGCAGACCACTGGCAGCCCGATGGATGAATTCATTGAGGGAGAGAGTGCAGAGAGGGTTGACAAGTGTGCATACAAAAGAGGGGAGGGGGGATCAAAGATCAGTCAAGGATCGGTTGTGGAAGGTAGATAGATATCTGTCGTCTTCTTCGGAGATGAGAAGGAGGTCAAGAGTTCAAGACCCACATCACAGTCGTGCGGACCTCAGAGCAGGTCAGGCCAAGTGATAAATTGAGATGGAACTGTACAGTACGTGCGCTTCCCCGCTGGTCCCCCACGCGAGTACTGGACACGCCCATGGTTGCTTAGCTTCGGAGATCGGACGGGATCCGGCGTTTCCAACCAGGTTTGACCGTACAGTAGATTCCCCCGAGGTCTCGCTCCTCACGCCCGGCTGCACTTGTAACAACGCACCGGGAAGGGACTGGTAGATAGTGATTCAAAAAGATTCATCATATGTGATAAAATCTAGTCGAAATCAGATTTCACGTAAATAAAGAGAGAGAGAGGTGTGAAGCGATGATGTGCGTGCACAACATCACAGATCCTACAACCAAGGCTTAATCTCAGCAGATCGTAGCAACAAGGCTACTCTACTGCTTACAATACCCCGTTGCTTGTTAAGTCGTCTACAAAGGATCTCCCGCGCCCAATATTCGAAATTGCTATTCGCGATTCGCAACCACTCAGGTCGGTGCAACTTATACGGTACAGGCCGAAGCTATCGATACACGCGTGATCGGGCGTTCGTTCTCGTTTCTGGCATGGATTCTGACTTAGAGGCGTTCAGTCATAATCCTACAGATGGTA
>JALQTQ010000350.1 GCA_023263995.1 Akkermansiaceae bacterium
GAACCGGGGTGCCCTGGGGAGGAGGAGATCCTTGGGGTGGGGGCGAAGCTGCCGGAGTGTTTTGGCCGGGAATCAGAAGCCGGACCTTGGGGGCAGGAGTGACTTGAGTGGCGGCGGGTTGTTCCGCAGGAGAAAGGGGCCCGGAAGGTTGTTCTTGGTTATTTTCTTCAGCCATGGGAGGTGCGATCAGGTCAAAGCAGCAAATCTTGCTGTCGTTGGCAGTCTCCCTATTGGGGACTCGGAATCAAGTTCAGTTATAAACAAAAATATCGCTCAAACCACTGATTCACGGCAGGGTGGGGTATGGGATCATTTTTGGCATTGGTGATCATTGTTCTGATTGCCTTGTTGGTGGTGAAATTGGGGTCGAGTGCGTTGCAACTAACCGGGGTCTCGCGGTCGGTGGCGGGTTTTCAGGCTGCCTCGGCCTTTTTCGGGGTGGGGTTCACCACCGCCGAGGCTGAGCAGGTGGTTACTCACCCGGTGCGACGGAAGATCATCCTGCATCTAATCATCGCGGGAAACATCGGGCTGACCTCGGCCTTGGCCACCTTGTTGGTGACTTTTATGAGAAGCGACGAGCGGGGGTTGGGGGTGACTTTCGCCTGGCTGGGCGTGACCGCTCTCGGGCTGCTCCTTCTCGGGCTGACCTTCAATCTGCGGGTGATCAGGGAGCCGCTCGATCGGCTCATGCGAAGGAGCCTCGCGAAGGCCGGGCTCAACCGGGTTCTTGATTACGACTACCTGCTCAATCTGCAGGATGGCTACTGTGTATTCGATGGTGAAATCGAGCCGGGACATCCGTGGGTGGGCAAGGCTTTGTGGGAAGTTCGACCGGTGGATCGGGGTGCACTGGTGCTCGGGATTTACCGGCCCGACGGAGAATTTGTGGGAGCTCCCGACAAGGACACCAAAGTCGAGGAGCAGGACATTCTCTTGGTCTATGGCAAGGACGTCGATGTCAGGGCCATTTTCGACCTTTGAGCGACGTGCCAGATTTTGGCCATCTTCAGGACGGCACCGGGGGTTCTTCGATCGACGAGGGACGTCGGCGCATGAGTCCTTCCGGCCCGAAAAGCCAGGCCGCGAGGAAAAGGAGCCCGGCAGCGGTGGCCATCATGCCAGAACTGGTCGATTCAGGGAGTTTGATGGCTTCAGGTAAGTGGGAAAGCAGTTGCCCGAGAACGGCTGACGCAAAGGCGGACAGGAGAGCCAGAACGATCAGGGTGGGAAGGCTGCGGGTCAGGAGAAAAGCGGTGGCGGGCGGGACGATAAGCATTGCGATGACAATGATGGAGCCGACCGCTTCGAAGGCAGCCACGGTGGTGAGAGCCACCATCGTCATGAGGAGGTAGTGCATGAGGCGGGGATGGAAGCCCTGGGTTTCGGCGAGTCCGGGGTCGAAGGATGAAAGGGTGAGCTCTTTGTAGAACAAAGCGATGACGAGGGCGTTGGCGAGCAGGGCGATTCCGGACACGATGGCCGCCCTCGGGATTTGCACGAGGTAGCGATCGGTTTCAAACAGGGTCACCAAATGGAGTGGAGTGAGTTCAAGGGACCCGTAGAGGACGCAACCGGCATCGAGATCGACCTGATCGGCGGCTTTGCGAATGAGGACCAGTCCGATCGCGAAGAGGGTGGTAAAGACGATACCCATGGCCGCTCCCCGTTCGACCTTGCCAAAGCGCGTGATCCACTGAGTAAAGAGGGCGGTCAGAACCCCCGCCAGAGCGGCACCGAAAAACATCCAGAGATTGGCACGGGTGCCTGAGATCAGAAAGGCGAGGGCGAGCCCAGGAAGGACGGCATGGCTGATGGCATCACCCATCATGCTCATGCGTCGGAGAAGAAGGAAAGTTCCCGGAAGTGCGCAGGACATGGCACAAAGACTCCCCACGAGGATGAGGTGAAAGTCGGTGATGGTCATGAAATTTGGAAAAGGTGGGGGTGGTCAGATCCGGTGCGGCGAATCGACAGTCGCTCGGGAGAGGTCCAGTTCGGCTTCCAGTTGGTGCACGATTTCTGCCCCCAAAAGGTGCTCGACCATGTCGGCGTCGCGGTCAACGTGGCTCGGGGCAATATCGGCGTATTTGATGAGATAGAGCTCCCAGAGTCGATGGTTGCGAGTGAGACGGGAGGCTTCGCCGAAGCCGGACTCCGAGAGTCGCAGTTCGCCGGTGGGTTGACGTTCAAGGTGGTCCGCCGCGCGGGCTTGCCGGATGAGCCGGGTTAACTCCCCTTTGGCCCAGTAGCGATGGTGACGAAGGTCATCGAGCGAGATCGGAAGATTCTTGACGGGCTGGTCGGGCTGGCAGTTTTCGAGAATTTCGTATGTTGCGCGGAGGAGGTGTTGGCGTCCCACCTTTCTCTGGAGTCGGAGGTGCCGGAGATAACGGGGGAGCACCCCTCGGGAAGCCCCGAAAACCATGCTGATCAGAAAGATCGTAGCTGCCGAGATGACGATGAGGGCCCCGGCTGGGAGCTTGGAATCGAGGGCCGAAATGGATGCGCCGAGCCAACCGGAAAGAGTGCCGAGGAAGGCCGAGAGGACAAGCATCGACCCGAGACGTTGGGTCCAGAACCGGGCGGCAGTGGGTGGGATGATGAGAAAGGCAATGACCAAGATCAGTCCGACGGCTTGCAGACCGACCACCGTGACAGCCGTCACGAGGCCCATCAAAATAACATCCAGCCGCAGGGTGGGCCAACCCTGCGCGGCTGCGAAATTGGCATCGAAGCAAAGGAGAGTCAGTTCTTTGAGGAGGAGAAGGCAGAGTAGGGTGGTGACGAGAAGGGTTCCACTGATGAGATAGAAGTCGGACCAGACCATGGAGGCCGTTTTGCCGTAGATGAATCCCTCCAGGCCGGCGGCGCTGTTGCCCGGGATGGCTTCGATCATTTTGAGAATGGCCACCCCAAGGCCAAAGAAGACCGAAAGCACAATGCCCATGGCTGCGTCGTCTTTGAGTCGGGTGGTGCGACGGATTGCCAGCACGAGGAGGATCCCGAGCAGGCCGGTCACGGTTGCTCCGAAAAGGAGGCCCGGGAGGCTTTTCCCGCTGAAGCCGAGAAATGCCATCAGGGCATAAGCGAGGCCGATACCGGGAAGGGTGGCGTGGGAAAGAGCGTCGCCCAGAAGCGATTGTTTACGGAGGAGG
>JALQTQ010000351.1 GCA_023263995.1 Akkermansiaceae bacterium
CGAAGGGAAAATCTACTTCGCCTGCATCCCGAAAATCTGGGTTCTCGAAGACCGGGATGGTGATCTTGTGACCGACGAACGCACCGTCCTTCAAGAAGGTTTCGGCGTGCGGGTCTCCTTTTCCGGACACGACCTCAACGGCTTCGCCCTTGGACCCGACGGGCGACTCTACGCCACCATCGGCGACCGCGGGTTCACTATCACCACCCGAGAAGGCAAAACCTACCGCTACCCCAACCAAGGAGCCATCCTCCGCTTCGAATTGGACGGATCGCGCATGGAAGTGGTCCACACCGGGCTGCGCAACCCAAAGGAAATTGCCTTTGACCGAAATGGCACCGGCATCACCGTCGATAACAATTCGGACCAAGGCGACCGGGCACGCGTCGTGTTCCTGCTCGAAGGAGCTGATTCCGGCTGGCGCATGGGCCATCAGGTCCTTCATTCCTTCCACCAAACCGTCGGCATCCCCGACCGCCCGATCAGCCAGTGGATGGAGGAAAAGATGTGGCACCCTCAAAACGAATCCCAGCCCGGCCACATCGTTCCCCCCATCGCCAACCTGACCTCCGGGCCCTCGGGTCTGGCCTGTCACCCCGGCACCGGTTTCAGCCTCGGATGCAAGGACCGCTTCCTCATCTGCGACTACCGCGGCGGAGCGGCCGCCTCGGGCATCTGGAGCTTTGCAATCGAACCAAAGGGTGCCGGTTTCGCCGTGACCTCTTCGGAGAAATTCAACTGGGGCGTCGCCGCCACCGACCTCGAGTGGGGGTTTGACGGCAAGCTCTACGTCGCTGATTTTGTCAATGGTTGGCAGTCCCATCCGGGCGGTCGCATCTACGCGCTTTCTGAAAAGAACCCCGGACCCGGTCTCGAAGACTTTCTCGCCAAAACCAACTTCCAGACTGCTTCCCCCCGCGAACTCGCCGCCCTCCTCGGACACCCCGACCAGCGAATCAGACTGCGCGCTCAAATCGCCCTCGCCTCGCGGCCGGAAGCTCTTCCTTTTTTCATCGCCGCCACCAATCAACGTCTCAATCCTGTCGAACGCCTCCACGGGGTCTGGGGACTCGGTATGATGGCGCGCAAGGGAAACGAAACCGCCACCCGCTTTCTCCTCCAGACCCTTCTCAACGACGACCCCCAAGTGCGCGCCCAAGTCGTCCAAGCCTTGGGCGAATCCACCCTCAAGGAGGCCTCCCCCCTCCTGCCCGCCCTCACCGACGGCTCCCCTCGGGTGCGCACCCTCGCAGCCATCGCGATCGGCCGCCTCCACGACCCGGCAGCTTTTGCTCCTCTCGTCGAAATGATCGCCTTCAATGGCAACGACGACCCCGTCCTGCGGCACGCCGGGGTGATGGGCCTGCTGGGCTCGAGCAACGAAGATCAATTGGCCAAACTCGCCTCCCACGAATCTCCCGCCGTCCGCCATGCCGCCCTCCTCGCCCTGCGTCGCCTCGGCAGCCCAAAGGTCATGGCCTTCCTCGGGGATCTTCATCTCGCGATCTCGAACGACGCCATCCGTGCCATCCACGACACCCCAATCGAGGAAGCCCGCCCCGTTCTCACCGCCCTCCTCGATGACCCCCTTCTCGGCAGTCCGGAACGCCCGATCACCCGCATGATCCTGCGTCGACTGATCCACAGTGCCTTCCGTCTTCCCGACGAAAAAAATCTCGTCCGCCTGATCAAGGCCACGGTCAATCCCCGCTTCCCCCAAGAGGAACGGCGGGAAGCCCTTCGCCTCCTTTCGCTCTGGAAAAGCCCCCCCATCATCGATCAATCACTGGGACGCCACGCTCCCCTTTCGCCCCGCTCACCCGAGCTCTTCAAGTCGGTTCTCGCCCGACACCTCGACCTCCTCCTCAATGAAGACCCGATTGTCTTTGGCGGGGCCATGAAGCTCGCTCTCGAAAATGAGGTCCACAGCGATAAACTCGATTCAGGAAGCCTCACCCGCCTCATCCGTGACCCGAAAAGCATTGGCGAAACCCGAGTGGCCGCCCTCGATCTTTTCCTTCAGGGCAATCCCGAAAATGCGGATGAGATCCTCGCTGAAGCGGCTCGATCCGACGACAACCTTCTTGCCTCCCGAGCTCTTGCACTGGCTTCCCGGCGCGACCCGGCCTCGACGGTGGCTGCTCTGCAAGGTGCTCTGGAGTCCTCCAACATCGCACGACGCCAAAGCGCCTGGGCGATCATCGCCGACCTCCCGGCCGAACATGCCGTCCCTCTCATCCGGGATGCCCTGGTCGATCTGAAGGATGGTAAGATCGATCGTCGAACCCGCCTCGACCTCCTCCTGGCCGCAGAGAGTCGGACCGAACCGGCGATCAAAGCGGCTCTCACCGACTATCGGGATTCCCTTGCGTCCGAAGACCCGCTTACCCCTTGGGAGGCCACCCTCGATGGCGGTGATCCCGAGCGCGGTTTTGCTGTCTTTCAATCCCATGCTGCCGCGCAGTGCCTTCGTTGCCATCGCCACGAGCCCGGCCACAGCGAGGGCGGCGAGGCCGGTCCCAACCTCATGGGGGTCGCCCTCCGTCACGATGCCCGAGGTCTCCTCGAATCCCTGATCTTGCCCGGAGCCCAAATCGCCGATGGCTTCGGCCTGGCCACAGTGGAACTTAAAGACGGCAGCACCAAAACCGGGACCATCGTGGGACAAAGCGACCGGCACCTCGATCTTCGAGAAAGCCCGGACACGGTTTGGCGCATCAAAACCAGCGACCTCGCCGCCACCCCCACCGCCAAATCAGCAATGCCCGCAATGGGGACGCTCCTCACCCCTTCTGAAACCCGCGATCTCATCGCTTGGCTTCTCACCCTGGCCAAAGCCAATCCCGAACCCGTTCCAACTTACCAAATCAAAGAACTTTCGCTTGCCGGGGCCAAAAAGATGGACGAAATCGCCTCCGGCCCCAACACTCCCGCCGGAACACCAACCCCATCTGACCAAACCGTGAGCGAAGAAAACCAAATCGACCCCGCTGTGATGACCCTTGGCAAGACCCAGTATGCCCTCTGCATGGGCTGTCACGGTCCTGAAGGACAAGGGATGCCCAACGTCGGCCCTCCGCTCGCCAACTCGGAATGGGTCACTGGTCCCGTCGAAAACCTCATCGGAATCCAGCTTCGTGG
>JALQTQ010000352.1 GCA_023263995.1 Akkermansiaceae bacterium
TTCGAGTCGCCGGGATTCCCGGTTTCCTCCGATGAACGCCATCCACATCAGGCGGGTGTTGGGTTCCCGGGTCTTGATGTCGGAGAAGGCTCCGAAGTTCGCGCGGAGATTCCAATCGCGAATTTCTTCCAAGTCTTCGATGGGATGCTTGTCGTATCCCCCTTCCCAGAACCATTCCGCCTTTTGGAAGGCGTCGTAGGGTCCCCGTGATTTTTTGAGGGGTGGATAATCCCCCTGACCAAGCGGGAGGGCCCAGGGAGTTTGTGGCCAGGGGACGGGCTCTCCGGCGTCCTTGGCGGACCACATGTTGGACATGCCCATGTGCCCCTTTTCGGCCATCATGAAGCTGGCCCCGGCTTGCGCTCCGATGGTCCCGTGGCCTGTGGTATCGCAGAACAGGTTGCCCGCAATGCGGATAAAGGAACCGTTGGTGGTGTTGACGGCATCGACCGACTCGACCTCGTTTTCGCGCGTGTTGGTGCGGAAGGCGAAATGGTTCAGGTAGAGATCGATGTTTTTCTCATTGCGAACGACTTTTTCTTTCAGGTCATCGACAAACTCGCGCACCAGACCCGGAGAATCGCGTGAGAAGTCGGAGAACTCGTTCACGATTTCGCCGAGGTGGGGGTATTTTCCCAACTGGGTGCCACCCATTGCCCATACCTGAACCTCGGAAGATCCGTTCCCGCCGAGAACCGAGCGGTCATGGATGAGGGCGACTTTGAGGCCTTGTCGGGCCGCTGAGATGGAGGCCCCGAGACCGGAATACCCTCCGCCTACTACCACCAGGTCGTATCTTTCGGTGGTGGGAGGGATGACCGGCAGCTTGAGCTTTTGTCGTCGGAATTCAAAAAGAGCCTGTCCGTCATGAGGAGGTTTTTCTGAGGAGTCCTTGGTGAAATAAAGAGCGTCGCAGCGACCATTGAAGCCCGTTAGATCCTGAAGCGACAGGGTGGTCTTGGTTGAAGTGATTTCGACGGTGCCTCCCTCCTGCCAGGCCCATTCCGCACCTTGGGTCCCGAAGGCGGTGGGAACAGGTTTGCCGTTGATCGCGACTTGGAAGCGTCCGGGCGTCCCGGGGGCTTCCCAGCGAGCGACCCAGTCTTTGGTGCGAACATGCAGGTGGTAGGTTCCGGTCGAGGGAAAGGTGACCTCGGTCGTGGCGTTTTCCACCGGCACTCCGAGACCGTGCGCCATCAGGTAGGCCGAGCCCATGTTAAGAATGAACTGGGAATCGACGGACCAGCCCCCCCGATCGGAAAAGGCTTCGGCCTCCACAAATAGGGAGTCCGCAGCAGACGCAGGGAGAGCGAGGAAAAGAAAGAGGACGCGGCATTTCATGTGGGGACCATTACTCTGGTGAGAAGGAGGATTTTGCAAGCTCTGGAAGGGATTTCAGTGACAAGGTTGGGCGCAAGCGGGATAGTCCGGCCATGGGCTGGGAATTGTCGAAATTCGGGAAAAACCTCTGCGAGGGAAGCGGCATCGGAGAGTTGATGGACGACTTGGGCGAGGCTCTTGCGGGCGGGGGAAAGGTTCGGATGCTCGGAGGGGGCCAGCCAGCGCATGTTCCGGAGGTTGACGCAATGTGGCGTCGGCGAATGGAAGAAATCATGGCCGATCCGGGCCGCTTCGAGAGGACACTCGGCAACTACGACGTCCCCGCCGGGAACGAGGCCTTCCGCACGGCCTTGGCCGACTTGTTCCGCAAGGAATTCGGCTGGGAGGTCACCGCGGAGAATTTCGCGGTCACGATGGGTGGACAAACCGCTTTCTTTTTCCTCTTCAATGCCTTGGCCGGTTGTTTCGAGGACGGGACTCGCAAGAAGGTCATGCTCCCGCTTCTTCCCGAATACATCGGATACGCCAACCAGTCGGTGGGCAGTGACTTCTTCACCGCAATACCCGCCCGCCTTGAAAAGACCGGCGAACATGAATTCAAGTATCGCGTTGACTTTGACGCCATCGACCCGGGCGATGACATTGCCGCGATTTGTGTCTCCCGCCCCACCAACCCGTCGGGTAATGTCCTGACCGACGGCGAGATCGAGCAACTCCGGGTCATCGCCCGTCAAAAGGGCATTCCGCTCATTGTCGACAATGCTTACGGGGCACCTTTCCCCAATGTCATCTTCTCCGAGGTCACCCCGGTTTGGGACGAGGGCATGATTCTGACCCTCAGCCTGTCCAAGATCGGCCTCCCCGGCACCCGAACCGGAATCGTCGTGGCCTCGCGCGAGGTCTGCCGTCAGGTCGCCTCCATGACCTCGATCGTCGGGCTGGCCAATGCCAACCTCGGTCAGGAAATCCTGCGCCCTCTGGTCGAAAGCGGAGAAATCCTCAGGTTGAGCAAGGAGGTCGTGCGACCCTTTTACGAAGAACGATCGCGTCAGGCTCGCGAGCTCTTTGCCCGCGAGCTTGATGATGCAATCCCGTATTTCATCCATCGGAGTGAGGGGGCCCTCTTTCTCTGGCTCTGGTTTGAAGACCTACCTATTCCGGCCAAGGAGCTGTATCAACGGCTCAAGCGGCGTGGCGTGCTCGTGGTGCCAAGTGAGTATTTCTTCTACGGTCTGCCCGACGACCTCGACTGGAAGCACACCCGGGAATGCCTCCGCGTGAGTTACACCATGGACCCCGAGACGGTCGAAGCCGGCATCAAGATCATCGCGGACGAAGTCAACGCAATCTACGCAGGGCAAGAGTAGAATGGTTGACTCTGGAAGTCCCGATTTTTGGCAGCGTGGTTTGGGATGATGGGGCTCGGCCCTCCCATCGGACTTTTTGCAAAGAATGACTGCGGGGTCTTTGGCAAATTACCCTCAGGCGGAGCAGGGCTAACTTCGATTTGGCCTGATGGGTGGGGAGGGGAGAAGTTTTCGATAGTGACCCATCAACTCGGTGGCGGCTTGGTCCCAGCTTCGAATGGGGAAGGATAATTTGGGCCCATCTTGCGAGAGAAGGTCGACGATGTGGGCGGAAAAGGTCTCGAGGTCGCCGGGCGAGGCGGTCTTGCTGTCCGGGAGAATTTCGGAAACGCCGGATTTTTCCGAGATCACGACGGGGACGCCGAA
>JALQTQ010000353.1 GCA_023263995.1 Akkermansiaceae bacterium
TGCTCGGCAAGGGTACAATGACGCCGTCATGCACTACAACAACAAGCGCGAGGCTTTTCCCAGCAGTATCATTGCCGGGATGTTCAACTTTGGCCCCGCGGTGATGTTCGAAGTCGCCGACCAGTCGGAACGCGAGGCCATCAAGGTCGAGTTCTGATGGACTTTTTCGAGGCACAAGAGCAGGCCCGTCGGCGGACCAAGTGGCTGATGCTTTGGTTCGTGCTCGCCATCCTGTTGGTGGTGGTCCTTGTCAATGTGTTCGCCTATTATCTTCTAGGTGGACGGTTTGGCGAGAACGAGTCGACCTTGGTGTCCATCCTGACGGTGGGGATCATTCTGGCCGGGAGCGGATTCAAATCGCTGCAGCTCAATGGCGGGGGGGCGGTGGTGGCGCACGATCTCGGGGGCCGGTTGATTCTGCCCGGTTCGACCGATTTTCATGAGAAGCGCCTGCTCAACGTGGTTGAGGAAATGGCCATCGCCTCGGGCATGCCGGTTCCGCAGGTCTACGTCATGGACGACGAGGAGGGGATCAATGCCTTTGCGGCTGGGACCGAGCCTTCCAACGCCGTCATCGGAGTCACACGGGGATGTCTTTTGCGTCTTTCGCGCGATGAACTATCCGGGGTGGTGGCTCACGAATTCAGCCACATCCTGAATGGTGACATGCGCCTGAACATGCGGCTCATCGGGCTGGTTTTCGGCTTGCTGATCATCTCCATCATCGGGCGCACCATCTTGGAGTCGCTCCGCTACCAGAACGTCTCTCGTCGAAACAGCAAGGAGGGTGCCGGGGTCATCCTGGTGGTCGTGGCGCTGGGCCTCGGGCTTCTGGTGATCGGTGGAGTGGGGGCATTTTTCGGTCAGTTGATTCAGGCCGCAGTTTCCCGGCAGCGGGAATTTCTGGCGGACGCTTCGGCGGTGCAATTCACCCGCAACCCGGGCGGGGTCACCGGGGCCCTGAAAAAGATCGGGGGACTTTCGACCGGCTCGAAAATGAGAAATGCCAAGGCCACGGAAGCCAGCCATCTTTTCTTTTCGAGTGGCGGGATGTTCAGTTTCGGGCTGGCCACCCATCCTCCGCTCGAGGCCCGCATTTTGGCGGTCGAGGAGAGCTGGGATGGCCATTTTGTGTCATCCGAGATCGCGGGGCTGGCCGACCGGAAGGAGAATTGGAAACCGAAAGAGTCCTCACGGAGGGATGGCCATTTCGAGGGGATGACGATGGCTGCAGCCCTCGATCAGCTCTCAGCCGGAGAGCGATGGGGGGTGGCCCTTGGTGGCCGGATTCGCGATGGCTTGTCCGAGGCCTGGCGGGAGGCCGGCCATGACCGCGAAGAGGCTCAGGCCCTGATTTTTGGCTTGTTGCTCTCCAAAGATGATCAACTGCGGAAGCGTGAGTCCCGATTTCTGGAGGAAAAGGTTGGACGAGAGGGGGGGCAAGCGGCCCTGCGCTGGCAGGAGGAGATGCGAGGCCTGCATTCGTCGCGCAAGATCGCCTTGATGGAAATCGTGCTGCCAACCTTGCGAAGCCTGAGTGATGGCGAATACCGGCGTTTTCGGGAACTCACCCAGTGGCTCATCGCGAGCGATGGGCAGGTTGATCTTTTTGAATTCATGCTCGAACGGGTCATTTCCAGACACCTCGGCAGCCACTTTGAAAAACGGGGCTTCCGCAAAACCCGCTACCGGGTCTTCGATCACTTGCTCGACGAAGGGAACCTGCTGGTCTCGGCATTCGCCGGGATCGGCTCGCGGGATCCGGAACAGGCTGACACCGCGCACGCGGCCGCTACCCAGGTGTGGCCGGGGAGCTTCAGGCGCGCGCAAGTCTCCACGCTTGAGCAACTCGGGTGCGCGCTGGATCAGTTCGATCAGGCGTCGCCCTTGGTGAAGCGCCAACTGCTGGTGGCCTGTGGCAAGGCGGTGGCGCACGATGGAAAGATCACCAGCGAGGAGGCGGAATTA
This sequence comes from Akkermansiaceae bacterium, assembly GCA_023263995.1. Classification (GTDB taxonomy): domain Bacteria; phylum Verrucomicrobiota; class Verrucomicrobiia; order Verrucomicrobiales; family Akkermansiaceae; genus SW10. Next base: position 1,969 of record JALQTQ010000353.1, read on the forward strand.
CTGAGGGCGGTGGCGGATTCCATCGGCTGTCCGGTCCCGCCCTTTGCCGTCGAGGTCGAAGAGGGCGAGATTTAGAGGAGGGTGAGACTTGCTTTTCCACCGATGGCGGTTGAGGTTGAATCGACGAAAGCGCGACGAATGGAGAAAGAACGTGTCCCGTGGTGGTTGTGGCCCAATCTTCTCAGTTTGGACGCTCCCTTGGTGGCGCTGGTTTGGGCGTGGATGTTTGCCAAGGCTTGGGGAGTGGTCAGTGTGCCTTGGCAGTTGTGGGTAACCCTGAGCCTGGCAGTCTGGATTGTTTACGTTCTTGATCGCCTGCTCGACGCCCGACTCGGAGACGGCCGTGAACCCCGGCACCATTTTCATGCCCGGTTTTCTCGGGTTTTCTTGGTGCTTGTGGTCCTTGCGACCGGGTGGTGCGTCCACTCAGTGCTCTTTGTTTTGGCCAAGACCGTGTTCCAGTATGGCCTTGTGATCCTCATCATGGCGGCCGCCTACTTCGGTGCGGTTTGGAGTCAGAAAAGAGACGGTCGCCCGATGGTGGGAAAAAATGTCCTCGCCGGTCTGACCTTTGCGTATGGGACGGCAGCCGGGATCCATGCCTATTCGCCAGTGGTAGGCATCGCCGAAATGTTCCTGTCGGCCGAGGTGATCATTTTTGCGGGACTGTGTGTTGTCAACATGACCGCGATTGATTTCTGGAATCTTGAGGGTGAGGATGAAGAAGATGCCGCCGCGGTCTTGAATTTGGGTACCCTGTTGCTCGGAGGACTGGCGATGTTTGTGTATTTCAGTGCGCTGAAACGCGATTTTTTCTTCTTTTACGAGGGGTTCTACCACGAACGACTGTTCTACAAGCCCTTTGCAGCAGGGGTTCTGGTGGGAGCGGCCTGCTTCTTCCTCCTCAATCAGGCCCGACGCCGGATCAAGAAGAGCGCCTACCGCGTGCTCGTCGATTTGGCGGTCGTTTCGCCCGTCTTTGTCTTCTGGGTCATGAACGCGCTGAATCAAGACTCCGTGAGGTGATTTGGGGTTGAGCGACCGAGATCTCTTGACCAGACTCTGCCCTTCCAAAATCCATGAACACTTCTCACG
>JALQTQ010000354.1:0-2726 GCA_023263995.1 Akkermansiaceae bacterium
TTGGGAGCTGAAAAAGATCGAGCTACGCTCGCCTGAGCGTCACTCGATGGGAAGATGGCAGTCCTGAGGAACGCCAGAACTTGAGGCGTGCCGCTCAAAAGAGCGGTCAGGCCATGACCCTGAAGGCTAGCCTTGGTAGGACCCTTCCACGCGGGCGGCCACGTCGCGGTAGCCGTAATCGACCTCGTAGATCTGCTTGAAGCAGTCGATGGCTTCTTCTTTTCTCTCCGCCTTGGTGTAGATGAGTCCCAGTTCGTAGAGAATTTCCTTCTTGGTCTTGTCCATCTGCATCAGCTCGTCGTTGGCGTCCTTGAGTTGCTTGATGGCAAGGTCGTTCATCCCCTTGGCATCGAAGGTGCGTCCGAGAAGCAAGAGCACCTTGGTGCGGATGTGTGGGTTGCGGGTCGCCTGCTGGAGGTGAGGGATGGCGTCGCTAAACTCCCCGGCATCGTAAAGGGCTTGACCGAGATCCAAGCGCATCTTGGGGTCGGTCGGGTTCTGTTCAACTCGCTGGCGGCATTCGGCCAAGCGTTCCTGGATCCGCTCGCCCTCGATCTGCTTGAGCTGAGCCTGAAGTTCTTCGTTATCGGGATCGGCGGCGGCGGCGGCCTTGACATCCTTGATGTATTGTTCGGCGGCCCGATCCTTAATTTCGTTGGCCTTGTTGCGGAGGGCGACATCTCCATTCGAGAGTTCGTGGGCCCAATGGTAGAATTGGTAGGAGGTATTCCAATCTTCCAGTTGCTCATAGGTGTTGGCGAGTTGCTTGACCACCGCGAGGTTGTTCGGATCGGCTTCGTATTGCGCGCCCAGTTCGGCGGCCCGCTCTTGGAGCTGCTCCTTGGTGAGGGCGGTGCGGGAGGCCTTTTCCAGCTCCGCGGCCTGATCGCCCTTGACGAGGTCCTTGAAGCTTTGATTTTCGGACATGCGGTTCTGCTGCATCGAGGCCTTGGCTGAGCAGTCTTTTTCCATCTTCACCGCTTCACCGTCGCCCGGATCTTGGGCCACGATGTCGCGGTAAACCTGGGAGGCTTCGAGTTGCATATCGCGCGTCAGATAATATTTCGCCAGCTTGTGTGCGATCTTGGTCTGGGTGGGATTGCCCTTGCGGGAGGTTTCGAGAGCGAAAGCGGCGGTATCGGGCAGATTCACCTTCAGCGCAACCTCATGGAGGGCATCGTTCAGGCTTTCGCTGAACGGATCCTTCTCCAGTTCCTTCTCGATGCCCACGAGGGCTCCGAGAGGGTCTTTTTTGGCTTGGCGGACAAAATTCCCGCCCGCTCCGCCAGATCCGAAGAGGCCTTTTTTGGCGGAGCCAGGGGTGGCGCCGGTGGCGGTGAGTTCAGCTTGCCGGAGGAGTTTACGGGCGTTCAGGAAGCCCGGACACTCCTTGAGGATGGCTTGGAGGAACTTGATGGCGTATCCGTGGTTATTTTTCTCAACGCTGGACTTGGCGTTTTTCCAATGGTCTTTGAGAGATTCGGGAAGTTCAGCTTCGGTGATTTCGCGGAGGTCGGTGACTTCGGACATGGTAATGATGGTGTTTGTGTGAGGCGTTTTTTGTAATCAAGCGGGTCTGATCTTCCTTGGCAAGCACCCAAGTTAGATCCTCGAACACCCGAGGCTCTGATCCATCACGGCAGCCGGATTATCGGAATCGGTGGTGCCTACGATCACGGCCGGGACCCCGGCCACCGTGGTATGGGCCGGAACATTGTCGAGGACCACGCTGCCGGCCCCAATCTTGGCCCCTTGGCCAATTTCAACCCGCCCGAGCACCTTGGCTCCGGCTCCGATCATGACTCCGGAACGAACGATGGGATGACGGTCGCCGCTGGTTTTACCAGTGCCGCCGAGGGTCACTTCGTGGAGGATGGAAACGTTGTTTTCCACGATACAAGTCTCCCCGATGACCACGCTGGTGGCGTGATCGAGAAAGAGACCGCAGCCGACATGTGCCGCAGGGTGAATGTCCACGCCGAAGACCTCGGAGGCCAGGCTCTGGAAGTAATAGGCGAGGTCGTGGCGTTCGTTTTGCCACATCTGGTGTCCCAAGCGGTAGGTCGCGATCGCGAGAAAGCCCTTGTAGAAAAGGAGAGGCTGCATGAGGGAAAGGCAGGCCGGGTCGCGTTCTTCGATGGCCAGGAGGTCGCAAACGAGGCAGTCGACGAGGTCCGGGTGGTCGAGGAGGATTTCCTGAAGAAGTGGAAGAAGTTCTTCTCGGGTCATGTCCTCGCGCGCCAACTTGCGGGAGAGGCGAGCGGCCACCGAGCACGCGAGGGAGTCGCGGGAGAGAAAGATATCCTCGAGCAAGGGGGCGAGCCGGATTTCCCCTTGGCTCACCCGGAGGGCCTCCTCGCGGATGAGACCCCAGGCCTTTGCGAGCCGGGCAGCTGCCACGCTTTCCTTGATGGGGCCGGTCTCGGGGCTGGTCAGGGCAGTGGAGTTGTGGTCTCCTTTCATTGGTGAGAGTTTCCCAGAAATTGGATTATGCAAGTCGCGCGATGGTTCATTTGGCCCGAAAGCACGACGGACAATCGGTGGTGCGGGCCGAAGCTATTGCAGAGAGTGAGGCGATACCACCTAGTTTTTTGGCGCAGATCCTTCATGAGCTGAAGCGCATGGGCTTGGTAACCAGTCGGCGGGGAAAGACCGGGGGTTGGCGTTTGACCAAGGATCCGGGGGAGATCTCGCTTTTGATGGTGGTGGAGGCGCTGGAGCCGGAG
>JALQTQ010000354.1:2766-3056 GCA_023263995.1 Akkermansiaceae bacterium
TCCGGCTCGGCGGTGAGTGACCTCTGGGAGAAGGTCCGGGAGAGCACGCGAATCATCTTGGCGCAGAGTAACCTCGAGCGGTTGGCTTCGAGCGAGGGGCCGATGTTTTACATCTGAGATCGGGAAGTCGCGGTGTTTACCGGTCCGTTCAGAGTGACTCGGTGTCCTCGATAAGATCGGGGTAGGCTCTCAGGGCCGCGGCGCGGCTGAGTTCGAAAACTTCGTTGCTGGTCGGCAGGGTGAGGGCATGGTCGGCGAGTTCCCGGCATTCCCCGTAGTTCAGCGAGAGC
>JALQTQ010000355.1 GCA_023263995.1 Akkermansiaceae bacterium
AAAGGCCCCATTGTGGGGGAGGATCTTGTCGAATCCCCTTCCGCCGGGACGAACCGGGGAGGCCTTGGCAAAGTAGAAGTTGCCCTCTTTATCGGTCTCAAGTCCGAACTGGAACTCATGGAAGTTGTTGGTGATGTAGACATCGTTGTTGAAGATCTCGAACTTGTCAGCTTCGCCATCTTGGTTGAGGTCGTGCAGGGTGTAGATCCCATCGCGTCCCGCCACATAGGGAACTTCCTTGAGGATCTTGAGTCCAAGCGGCTCGAAGAAACCGGTGGCGTATCGTTTCCAGACGAGCTTCTTGAAGTCTTTGAGCCCCGAAACGTGCCAGATGTCGCCATCCCAAGTGGAGAGAAGGGCACGGTCCCCGTCGGCAAAGAAATCGATATCGGACATGCGCACCTTGCTCTGGTAGGGTGAATCGCCCTGTGCGGGAGGCAGGGGGATTTGGTCGACCAACCACGGAGAATCCGAGGAATCGATTTTCGGGGTAACTTCGAAGGTTTCGGGTGAGATACCGGGGCCGCCGGTGGTCAGGGAGGCCAAGGAAACCGGAGCGGGGGCCGCGTCACCCGGGTCGGTGGTGTAGAGCAGAGTGACCAAGGTGGTTTTGGTGGACGGTTGGAGGCGCAGGTAGTGTGTTCCCTTCTTTTCGGTGGTGGAGATCTCCTGATTGGCCGCGGTTTTCAGGGCAAAATCCTTCGCGCTCGAAGCATCCAAGAGACGAACCGTGAGGGCTTCCTCGTGCGGAGCGACCTCAAGGTGGCGGACCAGTCCGTTGCGGTGGTCGGTCAGGGAGTCGAGGATGCGGGTGTCGTGGACCGCGTAATCGAGAATGATGCGGTTGCCATGGCGGAAGTATCCGTTGAATTTGAGGTGGCTGAAGTTGCCGTATCCCGGAAGCGGGCGTTTGTCTTCGAGGGACCCTGAGCGGTCGGTCCAGACTGGGCCTTGTTCGGCGGTGAAAAGGAAGGAATCTTTGTTGAGGAACTGGTTGACCCGGCCGTGTCCTCCCCCCCAGGGGGTATTGATGAGGTTCAGACCTTGATCGGTGGCCGACACCAGTGAGAGGGTCTCAGTGTTGAAGAGGGCCACCCGTCCCGGAAGGGCGGAGTAGGAGAGGGCAATCCCCTTGATTGCCGATTCGCGTCGTTCCTTACCCTTGAACCAGTCGCCGAAGGTTTGGAAGAAAGCCGGGCCGTGGTCGGCCAAATCATACCACTTGAGATTGGCGGCTCCCTTCAGCTTCGAGGCCTTGACCCGATAATCGGTCAGGGCGGCCCGGGGGATTCCCAGCTCGTCCATCGCGTAGAGAAGGGAATCGGAGGAAAGTTCGTGCACCTTGACCTTGCGGAATTGAACCGGGGATTCGTCATCGTGATTTTGGAGGCCAAAGTATCCCTTGAGGTCGCCCCGACCGTCTTGGCATTCGAAGACGTTGACGAGGCTGCCATTGAGGACAACCGCGATTTGATCTCCGGCGGTGATGATTTTGTAGGTGTTCCACTCTCCGGCTTTCATCGAGGCCCCGGCAGCGGCCTGAATGTCGTAGACCGAGCCAGTGGTTTTCGACGGGTCGCCTTGGTTGCAGATTTGAATCTCGTATCCTTGCCGAACGGCGACCCAGGGATCGTTGCCAGGATCGGGGAAACGGACAAAGATGCCCGCATTATCGGAGTCCTCGGGGGCCAGAAACTCGACCTCGAAGCAGGCATTGGTAAATTCCTTTTTACCATACCACCAGAGGCCCATGCCACCTTTGGCGGTGGCGACCCCGTCTTTCATTTCAAAAGAGCCCGGCCCGGCCATTTTCCAGTCGGCAGTGTTGCCGGGCAGAACCGTTTGAGTTTCGAGTGCCGGAAGCCCGGCGACAAGGAGGGGTAGAAGGACTAGTCTTTTCATGTGGTTGTGATGAAGGGTTACGGACCACCGAGCGGGCTTTTGTCATCGGAGGAAAAAGTTGTTTTACGCTGGTCGGTATTCCGCTCTTTTTCTAGGTTCTTATGGGTGTGAGACGGGCAGTTTGGCTTCCTCCGCCCGTCCTCTTCTCCTGTCACATGACTGCCTATTTCGATGCCAATGCGACCACTCCAATGCTTCCCGAGGCGCGGGAGGAGTGGTTGCAGGTCAGCGGACACTATTGGTGCAATCCCTCCGGGCTTTATCCCGAAGCCGGGAAGGCGCGTGAGCTTTTGGAGGGATTTCGGGAAGAATTGGCGGAGATGCTGGGTTGCCCGGCAAAGCGGGTTGTGTTCACTGCCGGGGCCACTGAGGCCAACAATGCCGTGATCGCTCATGCCGCTCGGGGCGGCGGACGGGTCGCGGTGAGTGCCATCGAGCATGCCAGTGTGAGCGAAAGCGCCCAGCACCTCATCGGTCGGGAATGCTTGATCGAAATCGGAGTGACTCGCGGAGGAGTTGTCGATCTGGCGGGACTTCAGGCTGTGCTCAGTGGCAAGGCACTGGAGTTGGTCTCGATCATGGCAGCCAACAACGAGACCGGAGTCCTGCAGCCGTGGAGAGACGCGGCAAGTCTTTGCCGGGAGCGTGGAGTTGCTTTCCACTGCGACGCCGCCCAGTGGATTGGCAAGCAGGGCCTGACCGGTTTCCAGCAATGCGATTTTGTCACGGCTAGTGCCCACAAGTTTGGTGGACCGCCCGGAGTGGGTTTCCTCCTCGTGCCGGAAGAGGGGCAATTCCGGGGACAAGTGGGCGGGCCGCAGGAGAGGGGGGCGCGCGGTGGAACGGAGAATCTCCCGGCGATTGCCGCGATGTTGACGGCCTTACGGCAGGCCCCTGCCGGGATTTCCGGTGAGGCCCGCGACCGCTTTGAGAAAGATTTACTGGACTGTCTACCCGGGGTTCGGCTTTTGGGAGCGGAAGAATCGCGCTTGGGAAACACCTCGATGTTGGTCCTGCCCGCGCACAAGAACCTGCGTTGGCTCACCCGACTGGGAAGCCGGGGGGTGGCCGTTTCGACGGGTTCCGCATGCAGCGCCGGGAAAGGCGATCCCTCCCGGGTGATGCAGGCCATGGGGTGTTCGTTTGAGG
>JALQTQ010000356.1 GCA_023263995.1 Akkermansiaceae bacterium
TAACACCCGCCCCCGCTCCCGCCATGGACTATCATTATGAACTCACCTGCATCAGTGAAGTCAGCCCGCCTCAACACCCCTTGGCCAGCCTGGAGGAGGCGTCCGACCTCTGTGGGTTGCATCCCGAGATGATTGAGGAATTCCTGCGCGCCAGTCTGGTCCAGGCCTTCGAGGGAAACAGGGGTGAACTCTTGTTTGATCAGTCGGGCATCGCGAGGCTTCGTCACATCGCTTATCTGCGCGATCATGAACACACCAGCCTGCGCACCGTGCGTTACATTGTTGGTCTGCTCGACAACCTGAACGCCCTTGAAAAGGAGGTCCGTCAATTGCGGGAGCGCTTGCGGTGATTCGGCCCCAGTCGGCCGATATCATGGCAAGGACGGCTCGGTTTCGTCGTCCCCGCTTTCTCTTTTTCCCCCCGCTTCCTCCCCTTTCTCGGGATCGGTGGTCTGGTCCGCCTTTTGGATTTTTACGATCTTTTGGGTGTCGGGTGTTTCGGATTCCACGACCTTGCCGTCGGGGTTTCGTTGCAAGGATTCCCGTACCGCGTTGAGACGGCGGGCCGCCTTCCAGAGGTGTCGACATCCCCGTTTGACTTGGTTGGCGAACTGGAGGAGGTTGTCCATTTCGGAGACCTTTAGGGAGCCGAAGGAAGTGCGGACAAGGATGGCATTCTTGAGGGTGTCGTAGCTTGTTTCCACAGCTTGGTAGGAATCGGGGGAGGTGATGTCGTCAGCGGTGTTGTCCGGGGTCAGGGAATCAAGGTGACGGTCCGCTGCCGAAAGGAAGGCATGGAGGTCATCGCTAAATGTGCACCCATTGAAGCGATTCATGAGATCTTCCTGCCGAGAGAGATCCTCGCAGATTTCCGTGGTGAGGAGGTATTCCTGAGTGCTGTGCATCAGACTGAGGACAGCTTCGGAAATGAAGGGGGTGAGCTCGGTCTTGTTCAGGGCGGTCGCGAATTTCCCACTTTCGTGTGCCAGGTTGCGAATGATCGCGGCCTTTTCATCGACCTTGTCGCTGATTCCGCCCCTGGCCAGGCTTTGCTGCATCAGATGGATGCTCAGGGTGGCCACCCGGCTGAGTTCGAGGGTCAGGGCATCAAGCGCGATGTAGGGGAGGGCGAGAACATTTTTGTCAAGATGCCTTGGCTTTGACTCGGTCTCCTCCGTCGTCTGGAAGCGCCCCTTCAGGAATTGTACCAGGCGATCTGAAATGGGCCACATCAAGAGCACGCCCAGGATGTTGAAAGTCGTGTGGAAGATGGCCAAGGAGACCGCTGGCGAACTCTGGCCCTCGATTGACCGTTGGATGATTTCGCCGAGCCAGAGCATTTGCGAAAGAAGAGCGACCGCCGCGATGGCGGTGATCAGGTTGAAGCAGACATGTCCCAGAGCGACCCGTCGAGCCGTCTGGGTGGCCCCGATGACCGAAAGTAAGGCGGTGCTGGTGGTGCCGAGGTTGGCACCGATGACCACGGCTGCCGCCGCTTGGAACGGGAGGATGCCGCTCTCGGCCGCACTCAGCGCAATCACGATGGCAGCACTGGACGATTGCATCGAGGTGGTCAGAAGGAGGCCAAGGCCGACGTAGCTTAGCACGTGGGGGAGGGTCAGGACATCGGTAGTAGGCAAGGTGAAATTTTCGCTCAGCGATTCGAAGGTCTCCTTGAGGGCCCCGATTCCCATGAACAAGAGGCCGAATCCGACCAAGGCCAAGCCCAAGGAAGCCCGGGGTTTTTTGTCACCGGTCAGCTTGATGAGAGCGCCAATCCCGACGAGGGGCAGGGCCAAGGACTCCATTTGGAGTCGAAAGCCGATCAAGGCGACGATCCAGGCGGTCATGGTAGTCCCGACATTGCTGCCAAAAATCACCCACAAGGCACCTTTCAGACTCAGCATTCCGGCATTGGCAAAACCGATAGTCGCCACGGTCACGGCGCTGGACGATTGCACGATGCCGGTGATGAGGATGCCGGAAAAAAGCCCGCGTAAGCGGGAGTGGGTCCACAAGGCCAAGATGTCCCGGAGCTTGTTGCCTGCCGCAATTTTCAGGCCATCGGTCATCAACCCCATTCCGATCAAGAGGAGGCCCAGTCCCCCGATCAATGTTCCGGCGATGTTCAACATTTTTTGCGTGGGGAGGATAGGTGGAAGGACCGATCACCTGAAAGAACGAATCCCGGCAGCTACGATCATTTTTCTCCGGTAGGAGGGGCTCAAGTGATTCCGGGATTGCAAGTGCCGGGGCCTTCGGGCATCACCTGTCCCGATGCGTTTTGCGGTGTTGGGGAGCGGAAGTGGTGGCAATGCCACCGTGGTCGAGGCGGGTGGCCGCTGCCTCCTGATCGATGCCGGGCTCAGCGCCAAGCAACTCACCCTGAGACTGGCTCATCTGGGACTTTCGAAGGAGAATTTGACCGGAATTCTGCTCACCCACGAGCATGGTGACCACGTCCGGGGACTCGATGTCTTTTTGCGGAATCTCGAGGTTCCCGTGCTGGCCTCCTCCATGACCTGCCGGGTGGTGCAGGAAAATCTTCGGTCTCCGGCCCAGTGGGTGGCCTTTGAGGCCGGACAACGTTTTGAGTGGGAAGGCTTCGACCTGGCCACCTTCGGGTTGCCCCACGACGCTGTCGATCCAGTCGGTTATGTCATCGGTCGCGATGGCCAGAAAGTCGGGGTTGCGACCGACCTAGGACACGTCAACGACGAGGTGAGACGAGTCCTCGATGGGGTCGAGGGCCTGGTGCTGGAAGCCAACTACGAATGGCAGATGCTGGAGGCCGATGTGAAGCGGCCTTTCAGCACCAAGCAGCGAATTTCTTCCCATCATGGCCATCTCTCCAACGAACAGGCCGGCGAGTTGGTCGCGGCCTTGGCCGATTCGGGTTTGCGGCGAGTGGTCTTGGGGCACCTGAGTCGTGATTGCAATTGTCCCAAGACCGCGGTCGAGGTGGTGCGGAGAAAAATCGGGAGAGCCTCGGTGGAGATCTCCGTGGCCTGCCAGCACGAGGTGACCGATTGGCAGAGTCTCGAACCCG
>JALQTQ010000357.1 GCA_023263995.1 Akkermansiaceae bacterium
CCTGCCGATGGTCATCCCACCCGCAGAAAACCACCACCGCAGCCGTCATCTCGGCGGCATGCGCCAAGATCAGACGCCGTAGCGAATCGTAACCGCCTTCTTCGCTCGCTTCCACCCGAGCGAGAACCTCCATCAAGCGCTCAGGCCTCGCCACCCCCCGCCCGGCCGTAAAGACTTCCGGTTCCTCACGCACAAACATGAGATCCAGCAGGCATTGCTCCCGCTCCATCGTCGCAACAAACGAGGCCGCCACCGAAACCGCCTCCTCAAAAGCCGCCGGACTCCCCCCGGGCAACCAAGTGTCCAACACCAGCCCGTAACGCGGGAAGCTTACCTCCTCGAATTGCTTCACCACCGGCTCTCCGGTGCGGGCCCATCCCTTCCAGTGCACCTTGCGCAGCGAATCACCCACCCGGTAATCCCGCAAGCCGAGAAACTCCCCCCCCTCGCCACGCACCGTCGAGGACGTCTCGCCTCCCACCCGGGATTCCGAACGCCCACGCAGTTCGATCACGGGCAAACGATACCTCTTCGGGACAATCAAGACCTCAGCCCGCTCATTCAGGGTGGGGCGACGACGCTGGAAAAGGCCCAACGGATCCGGCAATTCCACCCGCAGATCATCCATCCTCAAAACCCCGCGCTTTCGGGGCACCAGGGACATCGCAACCCGCGCGGTCTCACCTGCCGCGAGATCGAGGGAACGTGAGCGCCCACCATGAGACCACCTCCCCCCGAGACTCATCAGCCATTTCCAGCGGTAGAAACAAAAGCGACGATCAAAGGCATTACGTTCTTCCTCTCCGGGCTCCCTCAGGTTGAGAAACTCCCACAAACTCGGACGAGGATCGTCGCCAGCTTCCCGAAGATAAGCCTCGCGCAAGGTCAGCCGTCCTTCGTTCCGCACCAGCACGTCATAGCGCAAGATTTCGTCGACCGCCCCGCTGGCGGGCACCTCCCGGACCGCAGCCACCTTGGCCCGACGGGCAAAGGCCCAGAGAAATCCGGTGATCATCGCTCCGAGCATCAACAGGGTGAATACCACCACGATGCTCTGCTCCAAGTTGGCTCCCAAGAGCACACTGGTGATGCCTCCTCCCGTCAACAGCCAAGCTCCCGGTAACACCCGCTGACCGACAAAGTCCACCAAGGCGCTCCCTTGGTGGTAGTTCCGGTAGAGCCAACGTCCGAAAAGACCCGCCTGTTCCATTGGTCCAAGCTACCAGAAAGCGACTTATTTCAAAGGTGGCAATCACGTTCCACCCGTGATTTCCTCCCGTCCATGAGATGGTTCTTTCCCACTACTTTCCTTTTTTTCCTTGCCGGATGTGAGCCCGAGGAACCCGTCGCGAACGATCCCCCGCCACCCACCAAGGAGGAACTCCGGGCCCGCAACCTCAAGATCGCGGCGCTCCTCAACGAAAAACAAGAGCTCATCAAGCAACTCGACCGCCTCATCACTCAAACCCAACTCGACCCCGAGGGACAGATTGCCGCCCTTGAAAGCGACAGTCGGGAGGCCCAAAACCAATTTTTCAAACTCCGGCAGGAGCATCCTCTCCTCCTCAAGCTCAATGCCGACATTGCCCACTGGCAGGGCCTCGCCCGCTCGGCCTCCTCCCAAAAGCGCCCCGAAGCTGAAACGCGGGCCAAGGCAAAAATCACGGAACTGCGTGGCACCCTCTCCCAAGTCTCGCGCTCCCTCCCAGAATTTGCGGCCTTGGAGCAACGAATCCGCCAAAATGACCTCGCGATGCGCGATCTCCGCCACTCCCTCGCTGCCGCCACCCCTGAAGGACAGCAGATCGTGGACCGCATCGAGGAGATCGACGCCGAAATCAATGAGTGAACGCCTTTGCCTCGCTCTTTCCCTGCCCAGAATCTTCACGCAGTAGGGCTTGCCCCGAACACTCTCATGTTTACAGTCCCGCCCGTGAAGTCACTGGCCCTTTTTTCGCTCCTGACCATCGTCTTTCTGGCCTTTTTGGGTGAGACCGCCTTCGCCGCCGGGGAACACCCGACCTATCTCGCCGAGGAATACGGAATCGACAAAGACCAGTATTCCCAATTCCCCCTTCCCCTCAGCGAATATGAAGCCGAAGAACAAGCCAACCCCGATTGGGGCATCTGGGAGAAACTAACATACCGCGCCGGCCAGCAAGGTGGATTCAACCTTGTCGCGACCCTCATCTTCCTCTGCGCGATCGTGCACACCTTCCTCAGCGGATACTTCGTCAAGATGGCCCATCACCACGAGGAACAACACAAAAAACACATCGAGGAAAACAAGCTCACCGCGGAACACAAACCGCACGAAGACGCCCGCGACCACGTCTCGTTCAAAGCCAACCTCTTTCATTTCCTCGGCGAAGTCGAAGCCATCTTCGGGATTTGGGTCATCGCGCTTGGCCTGTCCATTCTCTGGTTCTTCGGGATTCAAGGCGACGGACTCTGGGCCGGCGTGAAACAGGTGGAATTTTACATCGGGAAGGATGTCAATTTCACCGAACCCATCTTCGTGGTCATCATCATGGCCATCGCGGCCACCCGCCCGGTGGTCCGCTTTGCCGAAACCGTAGTCGATAAGGTCGCGAAAGTTTTCGGAGGCACCCCGGCCGCGTGGTGGTTTGCCGCCCTGACCATCACTCCGATCCTCGGCTCCTTCATCACCGAACCCGCCGCCATGACGATCGCGGCCATGCTCCTCGCCAAGAAATTCTACGACCTCAATCCCTCGACCAAGTTCGCTTACGCCACCCTCGGTCTGCTCTTCGTAAACATCTCGGTGGGCGGCACTCTGACCCACTTCGCGGCCCCGCCCGTCCTGATGATCGCCGACAAATGGAGCTTCGGCATGGGCTTCATGTTTCTCAACTTCGGCTGGAAGGCCGTCGTCGGCATCCTCCTCTCCAACATCCTTTATTTCCAATACTTCAAGAAAGAGTTCTCCCAGATGCGCCGCCACGAAACCCGGGACGCCCATCTCCCAACCCGCTGGGTCGAACGCGAGGACCCCATCCCGGCCTGGGTCACCCTGGTGCACATC
>JALQTQ010000358.1 GCA_023263995.1 Akkermansiaceae bacterium
GGAGAACCCATCCTGCACGAGCCGGTCATCGTCAACTTTCTCACCCTGCTCAAATCGTTCCTTCTCCAGAAAGGCCGTTTCCCCTCGCAACTCGACCCGGACCGCCACCCATTCAATCTCTCGTCCCTCCGGTGGAGCCACCCCATGAAGTTTGCGATACCGCTGCTGGAAAGCTTCGTGCAAGTCCCCCACCGAAGTCTCAATACCCGTCTCGATTTCAATGGTGGCATCCTGACCCTGGAGCCGGAGTTCAAAAAGGCAACGATGGATCGGCCGACCATCCCGCAGTTCTTCCACCACCTCACGCACCGAATCATCAAGGGCCCCTAGAACCTGCCTCACCCGGATCTCCCGGTCAGTCGCCTGATCCAGCCCCCAGGCACTCAACAGACCAGCATCGGCCGGCACCAGAATGGTTGTCATTCCCAACTCGCGGGCAAGAGCACAAGCGTGCTGCGGCCCGGCCCCACCAAAGGCCAAAAGAGCGTGGTCCCGACAATCGTAGCCCTCCCGGGTCGAGACTTGCCGCAAAGCCTCGGCCATGTGCTCAATGGCGATCCGTCGCAAACCAAGCAACAACTCCCGGCGGTCGACCTTCCCTCCAATTTGCGCGACCAATTCCTGCAACCGAACTTCCGCCGCCTCACGGTCGAGCGGAAGATCGACCCGTTCCTCATCCATCAAACCGAGCAGCAAATTCACATCAGTCACGGTCAGCGGCCCGCCGCATCCGTAGCAGGCCGGTCCGGGGTGGCTGCCCGCGCTCTCCGGCCCGACTTGAAGCCCTCCATTTCGCCACTGGCAGATGGATCCCCCGCCCGCTGCCACTGTTTCGATGCGCACCGCCGGGGCCAATACCCTCACCGGTCCCACTTCCTGTTCGTATCGGTATCGGGGCTCGCCCGCCACCCGGGCGACATCAGTGCTTGTTCCCCCCATGTCAAAGGTGAGAACTTGCTCCAAACCTGCCGCCCGGGCCAGCGCTGCTGCCCCCGCGATTCCCCCGGCGGGGCCACTTAACAAACTGTCCACCGGCCGAAATTGCTCAACCTCCTTTAATTGCCCGGCACTGGTCATCAGAGAGACCGGCATCCCGGGAAGGGCCACGCGCAGGCCCGACAAAAAGCGGCCCAGGACCGGCGTGAGATAGGCATTGGCCACCGCCGTCTCCATTCGCGGCCAGAGACGAATCACCGGAGCGACCTCGTGCGACACACTGACCTCATCAGCCCCGGCCAATCGCAAGATTTCGGCCACCCGAGCCTCATGAGCCGGGGCGACATCGGCATTGACGAGAGCCACCGCCACCGCTGCGCCCGGTTTCACACCGGCCACGATCTCCTCGCCGAGCGGCTCGATTTCCGCGCCCTCGCGAGTCAACCGCCCGGGAATCCCGATCACGGAGCGCGTCACCGGAATCGACTGCCGAGGCGTCAGCTCAAAAAGGCCGGGACGCCGTTGGTCCCGCACCTCCAGTAAGGACTCAAAGCCAGCCGTGGTGAAAAGATCCACCGGAGTTCCCTTTCCCTCCAACAAGGCATTGGTCCCCCGGGTGGTGGCCACCCGCAAATCTCCCTGGGGAAAATCTTTTCCCGGGGCCGTCCCGGTCAGGATTCGAGCCGCCAGAACCGGAGCGTCCTCGCCAGTGGTGAGTTCGATGATGTCGCCAATCCGGTAATTCCCATCCACCCGAAGCCGCCCCCGGTGCGGAATGGAATCGCTCACCACCATCAGCCCGACACGGAACCCCTCCAACCCTCGGTCGTGACTTGAAAGAGCCCGGTCACAAACAACCCATCCATCGTCCAGAGCCACCACCGTGGTCCGGATGACTCCGCTCGATAAGACCTTGCAACGAATCTGATCTCCTCCCGGCGTCAAAGCCCACCCGTCGGTGAAAGTCCCGCCGACGTCGATGCGGATGCGCCAAGCAGCCATGGCCTAGCTCACCAATCGTTTCAGCTTGCGCTTGATCGACAACTTCGTGGCCGGGCTCAAGCGATCCACAAAGAGGATCCCGTTCAAATGATCCACCTCGTGCTGGATCGCGCGGGACAAGAGACCATCGGTCTCCACCACGACCGTCCTCCCATCGAGTAACTCCAGCCGGGCCCTCACCTCGGCGGGGCGACGCACCTCGGCATTGATCCCCTCGATGCTGAGACAGCCTTCGGTCTTTGACTCGCAGGTCTTTCCGAATTCCAGCTCAGGATTAATGAACACCAAAGGCATCAGGTCCGACAGTGCGGCATCGGTCCCATCGACCCGCAGGTAGCTGATGCATTCGGGGTCATGGGACACATCGACCACCGCCATCTGAATGTCGCGGTCAATCTGGGGAGCCGCCAAACCCACTCCCTCGGCCTCGCGCATGGTCTCAATCATGTCCTGGGCCAACTGATGGATTTCATCAGTGACCTCAGTCACCGGGCGACACTTCTTGCGGAGAACGGGATTGCCGTATTGCGTGATTTCCAAAACCATGATCAGGGATTTTCAGGAACGGTTGGCGGTGGCACGAACGAGGATTTCCGGACCGGCAAGACGATGTCATCTCGCCCGTATCCGGCTTCGCTGGCCGCGCCAAGAGCCTCGATGAATTTCCCGTGGGGGCAAGCCTCATCGACCCGCAAGGCCAGTTTCAAGCCGGGTCGTTCCTTGAGATTCGAGATGAGATACTCCTTCAGGTATCCCTCGACAACCAGAACTCCTTCCAGATACGCCTTGCCGTCGCGGTCGAGCGTCAGGGTGGCCCGCGTGGCCTTGGTCGTCCTGACGGTCAACCCCCCAGACTCCGGCAGCGAAACCTGCACCTCGGGCTTGGCCTTCTTTTTCTCATAGTCCTTCATCGTCACGATGAAGAAAAACAAAAGGGTCACCAAGATATCGATCAGGGGAACGACCGAAACGGTAGCGGGCTTGCGGACTGTGCGGTGAAATTCCACGTTCCCTTTTTCCTACTTTACGCGCGGGGCCATGTGTTCGTGGCAGGCCGTGACCACCCGGCCCAGCAACACTTCCAGGCGGGCCGAGAA
>JALQTQ010000359.1 GCA_023263995.1 Akkermansiaceae bacterium
GACCGCATCGCGCTTGAAGGACACCGCAACCGAAACCATCCCGGCGTCCCCCTGAGCCGGAATAATTTCGAGGAAGCGTCGCTCGCCCTCCCGTCGAATCGACCAACTCTTGACCGACTCGCTCGTCACGGCAGACACCGCCCCCGGCCCGGTCACCTCGACCGAAAGAACTCCCGTTCCCTTCTGGGAAATCGAAAAATCAAGGGTCGCGGTCTCGACCACCTCTTTCCGCAAGATGCGCGCCGAAGCTGTCGCCCGCAACTGGTAGATCATCTTCGGCTCCTTGGGTCGCTCGGGCGGCTCGATGACAATGCGGTGCTTCAGTTCGGTGGGTTCGGTGGGCGCGACCGGTGCTCCTTCCTGCGCCATCAACCACGAGGCACCCAGCCAAACCAGGATCGGATAAATCTTCATCATCTTCTTCATTCAATTGATCGTTAAATTTTCTTCAGTATCCGAAAGGTCCGGCTTTTGGCCACTTGAGCGGTTCCGTCTCATCATTGTTCCTATCGCACTGGTCACTCTCCGGCCTGCCGCAGCATCGTTTCCAGTTCATGCAGGCGGAGCTGATTGCCGAAGTGTGCCTTCAAATCCGGCAGTTCCTGTCGCAGGCGCTTCAATTCCACCCGCTCTCCCACCGCGCTGCCTTTGAGTCTCTCGGCAAAGAGCCCGGCGACCCCGGCGAGACGCAATTTCGGATCGGCCTCGTTGAAGAAGGCCACCTGCGGCTCGTAGGTGATGAGCCAAGTGCGCTCGACCATTTCATTGCTCGCGGTATCGAGGAAACGCACCGAGACCGTCCCGACGTCTCCGCGTCCTTCCGGGTTGGGCTCGAAGTGATACAGGGCCACCCCGCTCTCCTCCGCTGCCATTTCAGCGGCATCCACCTTGTCGTTGCGGAAGTCCTCCTTCTTGAGCTGATGCTTCTCGAAACCATACAACTTGAAGGAGGTGACCCGCTCGGGGTTGAAGAGGACCTGCACCTTGACGTTCTTGGCCGCCGGACGGAGCGCCCCGGCAATCTGCCGCGCGAATCCCTCGTCGGCATCCTCGGGGCGATCGAGGAAGTAATAGCGTCCGTCGCCCTTCTTCGCGAGCGAGCTGAGGACCTCGTCGTTCAAACCATCAGCCCCCACCCCGCAGGCATCGAAGGCAATCCCGGCCTTCCGCATCGACTCGACCTGCATCGCGAGCGTTTCCGGTTTGGCATCGCCCAGGTTGGCCGCGCCATCGGTGAGCAAGATGACCCGGTTCTGCGCGCCCTTCAGGAACTGCTGCTTCGCCAGCTGGATCCCGGTCGAAAGCGCCTCTTCCAGGTTGGTACCTCCCTCGGTGATCGGGTTGGCAATGATCTCGGCCAGCTTGGCCACCTCGTTCCCCTTGACCCGCTCGGCGAGCAGGCGCGGGGTGCGGGCAAAGCCGATCAAGGTCACCTCGTCGTTGGCATTGAGTTGGGCCGACAGCAAGGCAAAGGCCCGTTTGAGGCTTTCCACCCGGTCTGCGCGCTCCATCGAACCACTCTGATCCAGGAGCAGGGTCAACCGCAGGGGCGTCCCGGCATTGCGACCGAGGGACGCCGTGCTCATGGAAATGCGCATGAGATTGCGCTGCGAGAGGAAGGGATGGGCCCCTTGTTCGAATTCACACGACACCTTCTCGGCCTGGGTGGGCCGGTCATCGCCGTAATCGAGGGCATTGACGAACTCCTCCGCCCGCACCGTCGCCACCTCGGGACGCTTCCCTTCCGCCAAGGCCGCCTTGGCCAGTTTGAAGGAGACGTCGCTGACATTCAGCGAGAAGGTCGAGTCGGATTTCTCTGCCGTCGGGGTCTCGAAATTCTCGCGCTCCAGACGACGTTTCTTTTCTGCTTCCTCGTTGGCCTTCTTTGCTTCCTCTTTTGCCTCTTCCTGCTGAGAGGCCGCCACGATGGCCTCGACCGCCTGCAACTGCGTGGGGGTGGCCCGCACAATCAAGATCCCGGAATCGCCCAGATAGGACGCTGATGAGTTGGGAGGAAAATCGACTCCATGCTCCTGCAGGAGGTCCTTGATGGTCTGCCTCTTCAGAAGCCCGTTCGAAGGTTCACCGGAGGCAAAGGGATCATCGACCGCCTTCCCTTCGTCTTGACCCGCAGCCAGAAAGTCCGCGAACCCGGCAGGCACCTTCCACTGCTTCTGCACAAGGTCAGCAGTATCGTCCAATGCCAGTGGCTTGAAGGTCACCTTGCCATTGTCATCAATCTGAAACCGCGTCCTCGAAATCTCGGCCAGATACTGCAGGGCCGTTTCCGCCGGGACATTCTTCAGCTTCAACTCAGGCACGATCAGGCCATCCGACTGCACCGATTCCCCCAAGGCGTTGTCCTCCACCTCGGGCAGCGCCAGATCAATGTCCACCCCACGACGCCCGTCATCCAAGGTCGTGTTGTCCAATTCCCGGGTCCGCAGTTCGACCAGCTTCAAGGCGTCCTCGAGCGTGGTGTTCTTGAGATCGATTTCCGGGATGATGGTCTGCTTCAGTTTGGCCGAGGTCACGGCAGCATCGGCATTTTCAAACCCGTCAAAATGGTCAACTCCGTCGCCGTCCTTATCCGCCGGTGGCAGGGCCGATTCCCAAGCCTTGTCCACTTCAGCAAGCATCTCAGCCCGGGTCTGGTCGTAAGCCGCGCGATAGTAGGAGCTTTTTTGCGCCGCCACCCGCTCCATCCCGCGACGGGCTGCCTTGTTGTAGGGATCCGTCCGGAGCACTTGCTTGTACTCTTCCATCGCCTCGTCGTAACGACCGAGATCATAATAGCCCTCGCCCTTGTAGAGACCGCGACGAACTTGGTCGCCTTTCTCCGCCTGTTCGCCGGTGAGCGCCTGATTGGCGCGGATGGGATCATCGAGTCTTTCCAAACTGGTGCCACCTGAAACAACCGCACCACTTTCCCGGTCGCTCATGCCCTCTTCCACCGTGGCACCTTCAAGACCATCGAGGACTTCTCCGGCCCCACTCCGATTGCCGGCGGTCA
>JALQTQ010000035.1 GCA_023263995.1 Akkermansiaceae bacterium
CGCCAATACGACGGCTTCCTGCGCAAGGGCAAGATCAAGGGGCGCCAGCAGCGTCAGCTTTCCGGTCAGCAGGCCTCGAGCACCTCGATTCTCTACCTTTGGGTGGTGCTCGCGGTGATCGTCCTCATCGCGATCGTGGCCTTCTTCATCAATTCATAGATGAAATCACGGCACCTCGTCTTCCTCGGCCCTCCGGCGTCGGGGAAGGGGACCCAGGGCCGACGCCTCGCCGACGATCAGGGCTTGGCCTATCTCTCGACCGGGGCCCTGCTCAGGCAGGCCTTGCGCAATCAAACCGAGCTGGGGGAAAGGGCCCGGCCCTACCTCGACCGAGGTGAGTTTGTCCCCGACGAAATCATGGTGCCCATGGTCCTCGAGTGGGTCGGTCACCAGGAAAACGGATGGCTACTCGATGGCTTTCCCCGCACTCTCCCGCAGGCCGAGGCTCTCGACGAAGCCCTCTCCGAAGAACCCCGCGCCATCATTCTGCATGTTCCTGACGAGGAACTTCGCCGTCGCGTGGCCTGCCGCTTGGAGTGCGTCGACTGCCACCGCGTGGCCCGGGAAGGTGAAGGACCTACCTGCCCGACCTGCGGCGGCCGTCTCGAACCCCGAGCCGACGACGCTTCATCCAACTTTGAGAATCGCCTGCAGGAATACCGTCGACTGGTCCTACCGACTATCTCTTACTATTGTCGAAAGGGAAGGGCCCGCATCGTCAACGGGACCGGTTCGCCCGACGAAGTCTACGGCCGGGTGAAGGGGTGATTTTATCTCCGGCTTGACCAATCAACACTTGCCCCTTACCTCCACAAACAAATGGCTCGGCGTTCCAAAATTCCCATCAAAAGCAGGCAGGAGATTGATAAGATGAGGGAGGCCGGAAAGGTCGCCAGCGACATCCTACAGCGCACGGCGGCCTTTATCGAAGTGGGGAAAACCACTCGGGAAATTGATGAATACGCCCTTTCCCTGATGGTAGAGCATGGGGTCAAAAGCGCCTTCCATGGATACCGCGAATTCCCCGGATACACCTGCATTTCCATGAACGAGGAAGTGGTCCACGGCATCGGGGGCGACCGCGTGATCCAAGACGGCGACCTCGTGAAACTGGACGTCGGGATCAAGCGACAGGGCTGGATCGGTGACAATGCCCTGACGGTGCCGGTTGGAAAGATCAATGGCGAACAAAAACGCCTCCTCGCGGTGACCGAGGAATCCCTTTTTGTGGCAATCTCGCACGCTCGCGAAGGGAAGCCACTCTACGATCTCTGCGCTTCGGTTGAGGCCTTCGTGACCCGATACGGCTTCACAGTGGTCAAGGATCTCGTGGGGCACGGAGTGGGACGCCAGCTTCACGAGGAACCTCAGGTGC
Source organism: Akkermansiaceae bacterium (assembly GCA_023263995.1). Taxonomy (GTDB): domain Bacteria; phylum Verrucomicrobiota; class Verrucomicrobiia; order Verrucomicrobiales; family Akkermansiaceae; genus SW10. The sequence goes on from JALQTQ010000035.1 coordinate 1,376, forward strand.
CCAACTATCATCCGGGCGGGCGCTCCCCGATTCTCAAGGCGGGAATGATCCTCGCCATCGAGCCCATGATCAACGCAGGGGTCGGGAGTGTCGACTGGCTCGACGATGGTTGGACGGTGTCGACCTCGGACCGGCGTCCTTCCAGTCATTTCGAGCATACCGTCCTCATCACGAAGGGCGATCCCGAGATTCTGACCTGGCGACCGCGCACCGCTTTGCCCGAACAGCTGGGGATCCCGCCCCTGCAGTGATCTGCCCCGGCTTCAAGCTCACTGGGCCTTCAGCGAAGAGAGGTAGGCAACGAGATCGCGGGCTTCGGCCTTGGTCAGAATGCCGGTCATGGCCGGCATGGTGGACATCGGGCGGGTCATGCTGGTGACTTGGGAACGGGGAAAGCTTTTCTTTTTCCCGTCCGCGAGATCGGTCACGGTGATCTTTTTTTCGCCCTCCTTGTTCAAGGTCCCACCGATGACCGTGCCATCTTTCAAGGTGACGGCAACGGTGCCGTATCCTGGAGCGATCTGGGCGTTGGGATTGAAGAGGGACTCGAGAAGGTAGGCGCGGTTGTGGAGGCGTCCCACGTTCTTGAGATGTGGTCCGGCCACGCCACCCATCAGGCGGTTTTCCTGCCCCTTGTGACAACGGGTGCACTGGGCTGCCCCGTGGTTGTAAAAGACGGCCCGCCCGCGGGAAACGTCGCCCCCCTCAACCGCGACCGCATATTGAGAAAGCGGATCAGCGGGGTCCAGTTGGGCCTCGTAAGCCGCGAGGGCCTTTTCGAGCTCGGGAGTTTTCTGGGCGCGGGCGGCCTCGAGGATGTCGAGGTGCACCGCGGTCGGTTGTGCGTCGAGGTCCCGGAGACGTTCCAGGATCACCGAGCGGGCCCCGGGGTGATCGGTGGTGGCGAAAACCTGGTAGACATTTTGTTGGTCCCCAGGTTTCCCGGAAGCAAGGATGGTTTTTGCGGCCTTGAGGGCGCTTTCCGGAGCCAGTCGGGTGAGGGCGGCAAAGCTGTTGGTGCGGATCTCCGCCTTGGGATCGTCGAGGCTGGCGGTGAGGGTTTTCTCAAGAGCGGCAGGCTTGATTTTTTCGAGGGTCTTGAGGACCGCGAGACGGATGGAGGACGGATTCTTCCGATTGGTGAAGTGGTCGAGGAAGACCTCGGGCGAGACCTTCAGATCGAAGGTTTCGGTCGCGCGGATCACTTCGGCAAGGACTTCGTTGGAGGTGGTCTCGAGAAGTTCGTTGAGAGTGGTGGTGGTTTCAGGGAGGTGGGTGGTGAGCGAGCGCTCGCCGGAGAGAGGGCGATGCTTGCCGGTGGTGGGGTCGGCTGCGGGCGGATTTTGCCAACGCTGCAGCGCAAAGAGGGCTTCGATGCGGATGTTGGGGGCGAGATCGGTGTTTTTTGCGATGGTGAGAAGGAGCTTGAGATTCTCGGAGCCTCCCACGCGAAAGATCGCGTTGATGATGCGGTTGTCGATGGCAGTGGTGGATTGGCCAAGGAAGCTGGTGAGTTTGGCGAGCGACGGGCGGGCTTCCTCGATGTAAGCATCGTTGATGGCCTGGATGGTTTCGATGACGATGGAAGGATCGGAGTCGTTGAGGAAGTTGGCAATGCCGCCGTGCTTGAGCTTGCGGAGAACGAGGACCGCCCCGCAACGGACGGCGGGGGAGGGATGGGTGGCAAGCTTGACGACCATCTCCGGGCCCGATTCGGTCGCTCGGGCAATGGTAAAGAGACCCTGGACGGCACCGTGGCGGAGGTAAGGGTCGGTGTCCTTGTTGTCGGCGAGGAGTTCCACAAAAGCCTCGAAGTGATCTGAGGCTACTTTTCCGAGGGCGATGGCAGCGAGAAGTCGAACGTTGGGGTGCTGATCTTTGAGAAGTGGGCGAAGTGCCTCTGGCGATTTTGCAAGTGCCCCTGCATCACCGAGTGCTTGTGCTGCCTGCCCGCGGATACGCCAGTGGGAATCTTTGGTCAGCAAACGAAGTTGATCGTTGACCTTGGGATCGAGGGCTTTTCGCGCAAGCTGTCCGAGACCCCAGAGGCCATGGAGACGGGTTAACAAAGGTTGATCGGTTGCGGTCGCTTTGATCAGGAAGTCTTTGTTTTCGGAATCCTCCGCCAAGGCAAACTGCGCCCGCTGACGGACGCGTTGGTCCGGATGACGCAGGAGCTCGGCGAGCTCAGCGGCTTTGCGTTGCTGAAACCCTTCCGCGAAAAGCTTGCGAACCTGCTGCGTCCCGGGCTTGGCCCTTTCTTCGGGATTTTCGAAGACAAAGATGTTGCCAAGGTCATAGGTCTTCCACCCGCCGGTGAAGTCGCTGGCGTAAACCCGTCCGTCGTATCCGAATTCCACGTCGGTGTTGAGAAAGCCCTTGATGAAGGTTTCGCGGCGCTTGAGCTGGAAGCCGGCGCCGTTGGGCTCGACTTCGAAGGCAATGATCTCACTACCACCGCCGCGGTAGTCGCAGATGAAGAAATTGTTGTCCCACTTTTGGGCTAACCCGGTGCCGGGATTGTAGGTCAGACCGGAGGGGCCGACAGAAATATGATCTGCCGGCGGGAGGTAGGCTGCGGGGCGGTTGTTGGCTTCCTTTTCCCACGGTTTTTCCTCCATCCAGGGGATGCGGTGCCGTCCGCTGACGTCGATTGCGTGACGAAAGTTGTTGAGGTTTTGATTGCCACGATTCCATCCCGAGTCGGCTCCTTCGACCAGGTAAACGAGGCGGGCCTTGTCGCCCATGTCGGCGTTGTTATCGACGGAGAAAGCGGAGCCGTATTGGTCAAAGGCAATCTCCTTGGGGTTGCGGAGTCCGGAGTGGACGACCTCGAGTCCACTGCCGTCAGGCTCCATGCGAAAGATCGCTCCGGCGTATTGATCGTAGAGGTGACGTCCGTCAGCGGTCTTCAAATTGTATCCCCGGTCCCCGATGGTGAAGTAGATTCGTCCGTCGGGTCCGAAAGTGAAGCCATTGAGATCATGTCCGCTCAGGCTCACGCTGATGCCGTATCCTTCCTGAAGCGACTTGCGGGTGTCCGCCTTCAAGTCCCCATTGGTGTCTTCGAGCATCCAGACGTGCGGGATGCAGGCAAAGTAGACCTTACCGTTGGCCGTGAAGATCCCAGCGGCAGTACCGTCCAGTGGGTCGTCAAAGCCTTCGGCATAGAGCTGCGAGCGGTCGAGGACACCATCGTGGTCGTCGTCGACGAGGACCCGGATTTTTTCCGAGTGCTCGGTGTAGTATGAGAGCGGTTTGACCGCAGCATGCTTTTCATACATCGCGAGGCGCTCGGCGGTCGAGGTCAGGGCGATCTCATCGCGCAGCCAGTGCTGGTTGCGCCGGTTGTCCTCGATGCCGCGATCGAAGCGGTGAGTTTCGGCGAGGTAGAGGCGGTTTTGCTCGTCGAAGGCGATGGCCGTGACGTTCAGGGCGTCTGGTTGTTTGGCGTAGACGCGGGCCTTCATTTCTTCGGGCCAAGTGATGGTGGAAAGGAGGGCTTGGTCAGGATCGGGGGCGGGAAAGTCTTCCTCGCTGGCGGTGCCTTCGATCTTGCCGGGGTCCTTGGTGCCGGGAGGGAGGGCAGGGAGCAGGGAAGTGAGCGTCAGGAAAAGAAACAAGCGAGTGAGCATCAAAGAGAAAACTTGGTGGACAGGCGTGATCTTACAAGAGTTAGAAGTCCGATCCGGGCGCAAAAAGCCGCCCGAGCGAGGGCGGCTTGCAAAATTCCGAGGTTGTGATCGAAGGATGCCCTCAGGCGAAGACCTCGCCCTCGTTGAAGAAGCGTTTGAGTTCGGCTTCGGCCGCTTCGGGGCTGTCGGAGGCGTGGCAGATGTTACGCATCTTGGAGTCCGCGGACTTTTCGCCGAAGTCGCCTCGAATTGTGCCAGCCGGAGCTTCCTTCGAGTCGGTGGGCCCCAGGAGGTCGCGAACGCGGGCGATGACATTTTCTCCGCTCAGGGCAAGGGCAATCACCGGCGTTTCCTGCATGAAACCCTGCACCGAGGGGAAAAAGGGCATTTCCGCTATGTGGGCATAGTGCTCGGCAAGGATCTCATCCGAGAGAGCCATCATCTTGATGCCCCGGATTTTGAAGCCTTCCGCTTGGTAACGGGCGAGAACAGTGCCGACGAGGTCTTGCTTGATCGCGTCGGGCTTGAAGAGGATGAGTGTTGTTTCTTCTGCCATGTCGGGATCGACCTAGGCCAGCCGGGGGTGGGTGTCAACTCCGGGGCGGCAGGTTGAAAAACAATCAAAGTCCTAGCGAAACCTCCAAAACGCCGTTTTTGACCGTGATTTTCTGAATCAGCAGACGTCCGACTTTGTCCTCAAAATCTTGATCCTTGATGGTGTGCACCACCTCGTCGTCGAAGAGTTCGCGGGCTGCCGCAGTAATCGCTGACCGGACCAAAGTTTCATACTTTTTTGGAAGGCGATCAGTCTTCAAATTTTCCACTTCGTAGTCGCTGGTCCTCACGGTGTGATCCTCTGCGTTGTAACGGACCGAGCTGGAAACGGTTAGGTCCAGTTCCTCGACCGAGACAAAGGGAATGGTCACGACCGCTTTGGCCTGCAGCCGGATGCGGTTGTCCAGCCCCATCAAGTCCACCCGGGGCTCTTCGATGACCACGGTGATGAGCCCCAGCAGCTTTTCTTTCTTGGGGAATTTCCGCCCGAGCTTTTCCTGCAGATCCTCCTCAGTGAAGGTCAAAGTGAGTATTTCATCGCCCGTTTGATGACCGGAGAAGTACAAATAGGCCCCAATCACCCCTGCTGCCCCAAGGAGGAGACCGACCAAAAGGATGAGGAGGGATTTCATGCTGGTCTGCGGCCTAAAGGATGGAACCCGGCTCGTAATCTGCAGCTCCAGGATACGAGGTTTTCAGGAGATCGACCTCCTCGAAGAAGCGGGCTACCTGCACCTTGGCCTGCCCGACGTTGTTCCGGCCTTCTTGCAGGATGGCAGAAAGGGCTGCGGCATTGAGGGGAAGGCGATCATCGAGGGTCAGTCGCTCCAAGAGGTTGTTTTCCGCCGCGCGTCCCTCCCGGAGATCGTGGACAGTGGCGACCGCGTGTTCCTTGATGGCCTGATGGGCTGTTTCGCGCCCCACCCCGGCCTTGACGGCCTCCATCATGATGGTGGTGGTGAGGAGGAAGGGAAGGTAGTGCGCATTCTCCTTCTCGATGACGGCCGGGTAGGCGTCCATCTGGCCAAGGATGGTGAGAAAAGTCTCGTATAGGCCATCGATGGCATAGAAGGCGTCGGGAAGCATTACGCGGCGCACCACCGAGCAGGACACGTCACCCTCGTTCCACTGATCACCGGCCAGATTGGAGGCCATGGTGAGATGGCCTTTCAGGATGGCGTGGAAGCCATTGACGCGCTCGCACGACCGCGAGTTCATCTTGTGCGGCATTGCCGACGAGCCGGTCTGCCCCTTGGCAAAGCCCTCCGAGGCGGTCTCGTGTCCCGCCATCAGACGCAGGGTTTTGGCAAGCGATGACGGCCCGGAAGCGAGATCGACCAGGGCCGAAACGACCCGAAAATCGAGCGACCGAGGATAGACCTGCCCAACATTGGTCCATGCCCGAGGCAGGCCGAGGTGGGCACGGACTTGTTCGTCAAGCGCCGCGACCTTGCCGGTGTCGCCATCGAAGAGGGAAACCTGGTCCATCTGGGTGCCCACGGCACCTTTGAGTCCCCGCACCGGGTAAGTCTGGAGAACGGTTTCGAGGTGTCGAAAAGCGGACAGGATCTCCTCGCCAAACATTGAGAGCCGTTTGCCAAAAGTGGTGGGCTGGGCAGCCACGTTGTGGGTTCGCGCGGTGATCATGAGGTCTGCCCACTGCGTCGCCCAGTCGCCGAGGCGGGCCAACACAGAGACCGTCTTGTCGCGGATGACCTCGAGCGACCGATAAACTTGCAGTTGTTCGACGTTCTCGGTGAGGTCCCGGGAGGTCATTCCCTTGTGGATCTGCTCGTGACCAGCCAGTTCATTGAACTCCTCGATGCGGGCCTTCACATCGTGACGGGTGATCCGTTCCCGCCCATCAATGGCTGCCAAATCGACCTGATCACGGACCGCTTCGTAAGCTGCGATCGCTTCCTCCGGAATGTCGAGCCCAAGACTTTGCTGGGCCCGCATCACCGCAATCCAGAAATCGCGTTCCAGAACAATCCGTCCCTCCGGGGACCAGATCCTTCGGATTTCGGCGGCGGCATAGCGTTCGGCGAGGACGTTGGGAATCATGGCCGGAGCAGAAACCGAAATCGCGCAATTGGAAACTGTTTAGTGGGTCAAAAAGGGAAAAAGAAATGCCGCCCTTCGCGAAAAGCGTGGGGCGGCATGTGGAGTTGATTTCAATGGAGAGAACCCAAATGGCTCTTACTCCTCTGTTTCAGGAGTTGGCTCAGCAGCAGGAGCGGGCTCAGCAGCAGGCTCGGGCTCGGGAGTCGGCTCGGGCTCGGGAGCAGGCTCTGGTTCCGGGGCAGCTTCCTCGTTCGGAGCCGGATCTTTTTCCGGCTTGGGTTCGGGCTTTTCGCTGTCGCAGCTCATCAGGCCAAAGCCAAAGAGAAGTGCGGTAAGGAGGTTGATGGTTTTTTTCATGTTGATTAGGTAGTTGGCGGCTCACCCGCAGAGAGCCATACGCACAAGAAAGGATTTCTTTTTCAGCTTTGCAAGATGTCATTGAGGCTGTTGATCAACTCGGCCCGGATGGGCAGGCCCTTGCGAGAGAGGGCAAGTTGCTCGTGTTCGTATTGCCGTCGGCCTTCGGGCGTTTCCACCGGGATTGGCTCGTATCCAAAGGAGGTGAGGTCGTAGGGCGAGGCGCGCATGTCGATTTTTCGGGCCTCGATGGCAAAGAAAAGAGTACGCGCCAGGAGGTCGGAGGAAATCCACGGGCTGCTTTTGTAAGCCCACTTGTAGAGATCCATGTTGGCGTGGATGCAGCCGGGCTGCTCGTGCTCTTCGCGAGTCAAGAGGGACGGGGAAAGGCGGTTGAAACGGGTGGCCGCCGGGGCGAAAAAGCGGAAGGCATCGAAATGGGAACAGGAAACCGGGCGGGAAGCCACCAAGGCGTCGATTTGGTCCTGCGGCAGCCGGAGAGGTGCGCTTTCGCGGTGCCGGACGTCTGACCCCGAGTAGACCATGGCCCACTCGTGCAGCCCATGGCAGGCGAGGTGGGGCGGGCGGCTCTGGGTGAGCCTGAGCAGGTTGTGGATCCAGACCAGACGGGCGCGTCCCTTTTGAGTCAAATTTGAGGGATCGGCATAGATCAGCCCGTTTTCCCGGCGGTAATATTTGGGTGGGAAATCAGTGGATGGATCATCGACGAGCACGGCTCCCACACCCGGGTGCCATCTTTCGAGCCGCCCGAGGGAAAAGGAATAATAGGTATGAAGGAAATCAAAGACCGGGTGTTTTTCGGCCCGGGACTTTCGCTCGCGCATCGGGACGGTAATCGACTTGATGAGGGCGCGATGTTTCTCCGCGAGGGATTTCCAGTTGTCCACCGGAACGGGACGGGTGTGGGCTGGGAGAAGGGCCATGCGACGCCGGTGCCATAACCGAAATCAGGATTTTTGCCAAATAATCCTTGCGCTCCCTGCCGGATCATCCTAGCGTCCGCCCGCCCCGAGAGGAGCGAATCACTAAACCGCGGGATGGAGCAGCCAGGTAGCTCGTCAGGCTCATAACCTGAAGGTCGTAGGTTCAAATCCTACTCCCGTAACCAATGAAGGCCGTTGACCTACAGGAGGTTAGCGGCTTTCTCCTTTCACGGGGGCTGATGTTAAAATGCCCCCAAAATGCGGGTTTTTGCTGCATCTATTGCACGGTTTGTTGCACGGTATTCCGAGGATGACCAATGCCGCCCCGATAACCAGCGAGGCAACTCGGAGGATGGAAAGCAAGATGAACGTGCAACGGCTTGTTGTAGGGCAGAAGGGAGGCCGTCCCATCCGGCAGGCGGCTGCAAAGGGCTCTCCAAATTCTCTGAAGCGGAAAAAGGGGGGCACCTCAGTATGTGTCGAAGGGCGTAGCGGATCGGACCTTTCACGGCTCTTTCAAAGCGCGTGGGCGCTCAACTAGGTCGAGGAGGCCCAGACTTGTTCTGCCAGTTCGTTGATTTCCTTCGTCGCGAATGCGGCTCTGGGATTGTTCAGGACTTCGGTAAAGTTTGGGTTGTCTGAATCGAGTTCCTCTTTCTCTCGCTGCGAAAAGGTCAAAAGGAGGGCTCGATAGAGATTCTTCCCGGATAGGATTCCCCGGGGTAGCCATGCCATGGCGCTCGGTTCATCGGCCATGTCGGATGCCACCCATAGGGCGTCGTGGGTGTCTTTGCTGTTGGGCCCCACGAAAAAGGACAGTTTTTCGTCATGCCCGGGGTTGTGGTTGAGCCAGGCGCCAAAAAGCAACTGAGGGCTGGCGTTCGGTTCCAGATTCATCGCAGTAGCGCTGTCGTCCAGGTAGGTGATGGGTTTGGTCATGGACGGATCTCGTGCGAGAAAAGAGAGCGGCTGGACTAAGATTCGATCAGGTCTTCGAGAAAAACCGATTCCGGCTCAGTGGCGGTGATGAAGAGGGCTTCGCGGGCCCGGGTGCAGGCGACGTAGAGGAGGTGTCGCTCGGTATCGTAAACTTCTTGAAGCTCGGACTCGTCGGCGACTGATTCGACTCGGCTTGCCAGGGGGGCAACGTCGGCGTCGCAGGCCATGACGATGACAACACGAAACTCCAAGCCCTTGGCGAGGTGCATGGTGGAGAGGGCCACCTTTCCTGACGGGGGAAGACTGGTGCGTTCCAGTTCGGTCCATTCGAGGCCGGCGCGTTTGAAGGTTGCCCTTGCTCGGGGCATCTGAGCCTCGCTGCGGACGAAAACGGCGACCTCGTCGGGGACAATGCCCTCGGCAAGGATCCGGAGAAGGATTTCGGAAACACCATCGATCTCAGAATCGGGATCATCGAAACAGAGAATCTCGGGGGGCTCTCCATTGAAGACTGAGATCGTGCCCGTGCGGTCCTCGATGTTGCCATCGACGTCGGAAACTTCGTCGGGAAGCAGGATGTCGGCTTTGGAGCGGATTTGATGGGAGGTGCGGTAGTTGACTCGCAGACGGTTGGAGCGGCCTCGGATGTCGACTCCAAGGGCTTTCCAGGAGAAAGGCTGCTGGAAGATGCGCTGCCCACCGTCGCCGGCGAAGAAGAGGGATTGCGGGTGTTTGTCTCCAAGGACGGCGAGAAAACGAAGCTCAGACACTCCGAGGTCTTGGGCCTCATCAACGACGACAAAGTCAAAGGGTCGTTCTCCGAAGTCCTTGAGGTCCTTGGCGATCCGGGTGTAGGCGGTGGCCCAGGTGACCTTGTCAGCCTGGTCGAGGCGTACCCTGACCTCGCGGCAGACCTCCCAGACCTTTTCCCGTTGTTTGGCTCCCAGACGAGCCTTGCGGCCGATCCGGGGGATGTTTTGGTAGCTTTCGAGGGAATCAACCTGCCAAGCATCGATGACAAATCGCCACTCCGACCAGAGAAAGACGGGGGAGAGGTCAGAGCCAAGGTCGGTGATCGCTTCTTTGATGAGAGCGCGAATGGACTCATCGTCGGCCACAACAAAACGGTCATGGGCCTTGCTGTAGAGATCGGAGGAAAGGTCAGGAAGCGCCCGGACGGTGATTCTTCGCGAAACGGACGTGTCTTTCCCCGCCAAGCGGTCGAGTTTGATTTGCAGCAGATCGGCGAGAGCCCGGGAGAAGGTGGTGAGCAGGAGCTTGGCTTCCGGGTTCCTTTGAGCGAGGTGGACGGCGCGGTGCAGGGCCACGACGGTCTTCCCGGTGCCAGCGGAACCGGTGACCCGGGCTGGTCCGTTGTATTCCTGCACCACGAAGCGCTTCTGGGAGGGATGGAGGAAGATGGTCCATTGCTCCCAGGGGTATTCCAGAGCGAGAGCGAGTTCTTTTTCGTCGGTGAAGAGGCGGAAGCGGCGCTGGGCGTCCGGATGTTCAAAGCCACTGGTCTCGGGGGCAACCTCCACCGACTGCGGAGTGTTGCCCACGGCCAGGTCGAGAACCGCTTCTCCGGCCTCTTGGGGAAGATGCGGGGCAATCTCCAAAAGCTCGTCTTCGTCGGCGCTGAGAACGTCATCGATCCAGTCCTCCGGGATGCCATAGCCGAGCAAGTCCTCGCTGGTCCATCCTTGCAAGGCGGGGTGCTTTTGGGCTGGTTTGGGCGCAGTCTCCTTCGCTGGTTCAACCTCGACTGGTTTGAAAATGGGGATTTCCTCGACGCGCTCCCGGACTTCCACCAATTGGATCGCCCCCGTTTTCGGGTGTTGCTCTAAGCGCCGGCGCTCTCCCCAAGCGTAGGCCTTGTCGTGGTGGTCGATGTAGCAGATCAGGAAATCGGACTTGGTCTTGTGAACAATGATGCGGATGTCACCACTCACGCGAACCGACCAAAAATTCGGGTCCTTGGCCTTGTCGATCCGGTGGAATTTCAGCGCCGGGTGCGATGGATCGAGTTGGAGGTCGAAGACCGCGGTCTTGGCTGCCTTCTGCTCATTGGCGGTGAGCTTGGAAAGGCTGGCTCGGAAGGTGTCGGCGATGCGGAAGTTCATGAGAGCGAAGGCATGGTCCGTTTCATGAATTGATCGAAGAGCGGAACGGTGAAAGCAGTGTCGCCATGACTGGGACTCCAAATCATTCCTTTGGCAATGAGCTTACTCCGCACCGGCGCCAGAGACTGCACCTCTCTTTGCATGACTTCGGCAATATCTCCGGAACGATGAGGTCCAGCTCCCAACTCGGCCATGGCTCTCAGGTAGCGCTTTTCGGACGGTGTCATCCGGTCAAAACGAACTCGAAAAAACGACTCGTCAAGGGCCGCGGTGGCAAGGTGGCTGGCATCCTCGCAGTCTCTGAGCGAGATCGGGCTTTCATCCGCACAGTCCCAAGCGTGCTTGCCCCACTCCTGGAGAAAGTAGGGATAGCCTTCGGTCTCGCGGATGATGAGATCGAGGGCTTTCGGATCAAATTCCACTTCTTCTTCCCGGGCTGGATTCACGAGGGCAGCGGCGGCTTGATCACATTTCAGGGGACCAAGAAAAGGGAAGTCGAAAAGGCGTTCGGCGTATGATTTCGCCTTCCCCATGCGGCCTGGCAACTGGGGAAGACCGGCTCCCACCAGAAGAACCGGCAGTTGTCTTTGTGAGGTGCGGTGAAGAGCGGTGATGAATGAAGCCAACTGGTCCCCCGCGACGTATTGAAGCTCATCGATAAAGATCACCAGAGCTTTTCCACCCGCTTGGGCAGCTTGCCCGACGGCTTCGAGAAGGTCCTGGAGGTCGCTCTCAAGGTCACCATTGTCAGCCAGCCCAGGTTCGGGATCGAAGTCCAGTCCCACCTCGATGTCGTCATACTTGACCTTGAGTGCCTTGGCGAAGCCCGCCAAACCGGCGAGGGCACGGTTGGCGAGATTTTTGGCGGACTCCACCCGTGAGAGTCTGAGGAGAGCTTGGCGAAGCTGCGGGGCGAGGATGCTGGGAAGGGATCTGTCCTCGGGGGCTTCTGCTCGCAGGGTTTGGTGACCTGCGGCTTCGGCATCGAGCTTCATGCGGTCCAGCAGGACTGTTTTCCCGACCCCGCGCAGCCCAATCATCAAGACCGACTTTGCCGACCGACCGATAGCAATCCTCTCGATTGCGATGCGGACCTGTTCTCTGACTTCATCGCGCCCTGCCAACTCGGGTGGTTGTGTTCCCGCTCCTGGCGAGTAAGGATTTCGAATCGGGTCCATAGCGGGATTTTACCGAATTTAACAAAGTTTACCATAAAAAGATAAACCTTAGTAAATTTAGTTGAACTTACACTCAAAACATCTTCATGACTTCATCCCACTAGCTGTCAGCGTAGTTGTCCACCTGCTGCAATTTGAGTTAAATTGGCACCGCCCGCTGCGACGGGAGGCTTGCCGACCAAAGCAGCGGGCGGTGCCAACGCCTCATGAAACACTACCCAAAAGAACGTAAGGACGCCGTCATTGCCAAGATGGCTAACCATCCCTCTCTACCACAACTCGCCGAGCAGGAAGGCATCAGCCTACCGACCCTTTACGCTTGGCGACGCAAGGCCCGCGAACAAGGCATCCTCATGCCCTCGGGTGACGACACCCCGGACGGCTGGAACTCCGCCGACAAATTCAACGCCGTTCTCCAAACCGCCTCCATGAACGAGGCCCAATTCGCCGAGTTCTGCCGAGCCAACAACCGCACCCTCGAAAAATATTAAAAAAACGTCGCCTCAATCAGTCAACTCGCTTGACGGCTACCGGACGGCGAATCAGGGGGATGCGAGTCATTTGACGAGGCGGTTGACAAGTTCATCGAAGGCGGTCTCCCCGGTTCCGGGTTGGGCCAGTGCATGGGCCGAAACGATGATGGGTTCAGGTGAACCCGGTCCGAATCGGGATTGCCAAGAGCGGGCAAGGGCGTTTCTTTGTTCGGCAAAACGTTCCCCGGCGGCTGTTTTCATCGTTTCGCTGGTGAGGAAGACGATTCCCCGGAGGGTGGCCGGGGTGAAGGACTCGGTCATGACATGATACACCTCGGAGGCCGTGCTGGTCACGGTGCCGTCGAGTGCGGGATAGCTGCCCCAAGGGACCTCATCCGGGACCCGACCGGTCTTGATGAGCTCCGGGATGTAGTCGTTCCAGTAGGTCTGCCAGGCCTGCAGGTATCGTCGGGCGTTGGCGTCATAGAAGGGATTGCCAGGTCGCACCGCAGCGAGGTCCCGGTAATCGTCCATCAGGCTGGGGGACAGCTTGAGATCCTCGGGATGGATCCAATCCTGGAGGGTGGTGTCGTCGACCGCGGGCTTGCCGCTCGCGGGGGTCTGCATGAAGATGATGCCGACTGGCCTGCCGGATTGCCGGGCGAGGCGGTGGCCGAGGGCGGCAGGCAACCCGGTGGCCTCGGTCCACTCGCTCGCGAAGCGGTTCTCGGGCGTAGTGGAAACGCAGACGCTGAATCGGCTGGGCTTCGAGAAGCGGTAGCGCTTGGCCTTGCGGGTCATCATGCGGACCGGGGCGGTGGCTTTCTCGCCGGTGGGGAAGCCGCCTTGCACCGCAGGCGTGGCGAGGTAGAAAACATCCCCCAGGACGATGTCTTCCGCGATGCGCTCGTGGGCCAACTCGCCATCGACCAGGAACTGGACCTTCAGGGTTTTGGGTTCGGTGCTGGCCTCCATCGCGGGCAGGGTGACCCGCCATTCGGTCATTCCGGGAGTGACCGGGATGGTCTTTTCGATCCCGGCGAAGCTGAAGTTGACGACGGCCTGGCCCTTGGCCTCGTATCCCCAGTCGTGAACCGCCGATCCCCAGATCACGAGGGGTTTGCCGGCTTGCAGGACCGCGCCATCGCGAAACTGGGTGCTGAGGAGGGGCATCTTGCGGTATTCATTGAGGAGCCCTACCGAATCGGGGTCGACTTCCTGGTCGACCACCTTGAGGGTTTCATCGGGCCAGTCCTTGCTGAAGATGAGCTTGTTGTCGTAGGCGATGAAGGGGGAGGTGGGGAGGAGGGCCGAATTGTAGAGGTTGGGTTCATTGCCGATCCCGCCGGTGCCGTAGGAGACCCCGCGTGGTTGGCTCACCCCGGGAGCCCGCACGATCACCTCGTCGCCCTCGATGGCCACGATTTCGGCCGGGTGCCACACGCGGTCGGCATCGGCCACGAAGAAGCATTTGACTTGGTTCAGGCCGTCCGGAATGACCGTCGGGACCGCGAGCCGGTCCTTGCTGTTGGTGCCGGTCTCAGCGACACAAAGCCCCTTGGCGTGGTTGAATTCGACCAGGACGCGGTCTCCCTTTACCGAGTAGTAACGATACATCGGGCCGTCGGTTTCGATCTTCTGGCCATACTGGTTTTTCAGGGCATGGAGGGCGAGACGCTGGCCGGGCAGGGTCTTGTTGGCGTAGTGGATCGCGCCGGTGATGTCGATCTGGCTGGCCATCCCGGTGTGGGGGATGTCGCGGGCCATCCAGGTGCCGAGGCGCATCTCGGCGGTGCTGCCAATGCTGGGGGTGTGGTCCCATTCCCCCTTTTGACCCGGACAATAGAATTGATGGAAATAGACCGGCAGTTCGGGTTTTTTCCAGAGCAGGCGCCAGCCACGGATCAGGCTGTGCAGGTTGTCATAGTAGGTGAGTCCTTCCCCACTGTTGGCGTATCCCTGGTTCCAGATCGCGCCGCGGATGGCGAAGGGAATCATGGGATGGAGGCGGGCGTTGAAAAGCCAGGTGGCATCGCGATTGCCCGAGAGGTTGCCCGGAGTCTTGGTGGAAACGGGAAGGGCCGGTTGGCCTGAGGCGACGAGTTCCCTGTTGGTGGCCAGGCTGTCTTCGATCTGACGGTAAAAGCGCCCCCAAGCTTCTTTGTGTTCGGGAGTCGTGGGGTCGCTTTCAAGGACCTTCTGATAGATGGCCTTGGTGTAGTCGCTGGTGCCTCCGGCAAAACCTTCGCGCGGCGTCCAGGCCTGGATCGCAGTCTGGCTGAAGGAGCAGTTGAGAATGCCCACCGGGACCTTCAAGGTACGATGGACCTCGTAGGCAAAGGAGAAGGCAATCGCGCTGAACTCCCCCTGGTCCGACGACCACTCGGCCTCGGCGTGTTCGATGGGGTGGAGGGCCGCGAAGTAGTTGGTGATCTTGGCCTCGCGGATGATGGGAGCTTGCTCCTTTCCGTCGGCCACCCGCTCGGCAATTTGCTTTTGAAGGACGCGGCCGGTGTCACATTTGGAGGCGACCCACTGCATGTTCGATTGACCCGAGGCGAGCCAGACTTCCCCGACGAGGATGTCCTTGAGGGTGACCGACTGGCCGTTCCGCTCGGCGATGGTGAGTTCGGCGGGTTCGGAGGAGGCGTTGAGGGGATCGAGGTCAACCCGCCATTTTCCGTCGGGTCCTGCGACCGCCTCCTTGTTTTGTCCGGCAAAGGTCACCGTGACCGTGGTTTCCGGGGCGCTCCATCCCCAGACCGGCACCTTCATCCCGCGTTGCAAGATGGCGTGATCGCGGAAGGGCGGAGCCAGTTCGAGGGCGTGGAGAGGGAGCGTGAGCAGGACAAGGATGCGAAGGAATGTCATGGGGGGCACGGCGGTCAATGTGCTTGACGTGGCTCGGTTTGTCGAGGGTTGGCCTTACGCCACGGGTCTTTCCCGGGCAAATGCCCAGCGACTCAGCCCTCTTGTTCCAGTTGAATCCGGGGAAAGACCGGCTTTGGTTTACCGGTCTGGTGGCCCGGCTTGAGTAGTCCCCAAGTGAGGTCGGCGAGGGTGAGGTCGGCCAGTGATTCCATCTTGAGTTGGCCGAAGATTTTCGCGGCCGCATCCGGCAGGACAGGGCGGAGGAGCACGGCGAGGTGAGCACACGACTCGGCGGTATGTGAAAGAACTTCACCGACGCGGGGAAGCAGGCTTTCGTCCTTTTTCATCTCCCAGGGTTTGTGCTTTTCGAGGTAGCCGTTGCAGTGGGTAACGTGGTCGTTGATGGCTTGCAGTGCCACGCTGACTTCGCAGGACTCCATGGCCTCGCGGTAGGCCGAGGTCGTCTTGGCCAGCGACTCCCGGAGGGCGACATCGGCTGGGTCGCTCGTGTTGGTATCGCTGATGGTCGAGTTGCAGAACCCCTTGGTCATGTTGATCGAGCGGTTGAGCAGATTACCGAGGTCGTTGGCAAGTTCGGTGTTGAAAAGCATGACGAGACGCTCGAGATCGAAGTCGCTGTCCTTGCCGGCCCGGATGTCCCGGCAGAGGTAGTAACGCAGGGCGTCGGTTCCGAAGTGGTTTGCCAGCTCGTC
Organism: Akkermansiaceae bacterium; assembly: GCA_023263995.1. Taxonomy (GTDB): domain Bacteria; phylum Verrucomicrobiota; class Verrucomicrobiia; order Verrucomicrobiales; family Akkermansiaceae; genus SW10. The sequence goes on from JALQTQ010000035.1 coordinate 17,228, forward strand.
CGGGTCCACGATGTTGCCGAGAGATTTCGACATCTTGTCCCCTTTGACATTCCAGAAGCCGTGCACGAGGAGGGTGGGCATTGCGGAGCCCTCGAATCCCATGGCGTGGAGCATGCAGGGCCAGTAGACCGCGTGCGCCGGAACGAGGATGTCCTTGCCGATGATCTGGAGGTCGGCGGGCCAGAGGTCGCCGAATTCGGGGAGGTTGCTGTCGTCCGCCTTCCGGTATCCCGCGAAGGAAATGTAATTGATCAGGGCATCGAACCAGACGTAAGTCACGAAGTCGGGATCGAAGGGCAAGGGAATTCCCCAAGCCAGGCGGTCCTTCGGGCGGGAAATGCAGAGGTCGGTGTCGCCGCTACGTTCGAGGGCATTGAGGACTTCGGTCCGGCGGAATTCCGGGGTAATCTTCAAGTCGTTCTTTTCGATCGCGCTCCGGAGCCACGAGATGTGATCCGAGAGTTTGAAATACCAGTTTTCCTCCTCGATTTCGATGACCTCGCCCCATTCCGGGCCAAACTGGCCGGCTTCGTTGCGGTCGCGGTCGGTGAGGAACTGTTCTTGGCGAACCGAATAGAAACCGGCGTAGGCCTTCTTGTAGAGCGCACCCTTCTCTTTGAGGTCGGAAAGGATGGCTTGCACGCAAGCCTTGTGGCGTTCATCGGTGGTCTCGGCCCAGCCATCGTAATGGACGCCCAGTTTTTCCCAGAGCCGGAGGAATCCCTTGGTGTTTCGCTTGGCGAGGGTGGCGACATTGACTCCCTCGCTCTCGGCGGTCTTGACCATCTTTTGGCCGTGCTGATCGACACCGGTGAGAAAGTAGGCGGGCGTGCCCTTGAGCCGCTGGTAGCGGGTCAGGACATCGGCGAGAATCTTCTCAAAGGCATGTCCGATGTGGGGTTTGCCGTTGGGATAGTCGATGGCGGTGGTGATGAAGAACATGTCGGGGAAATCTACGATCAGCCTTGCAACTTACTGACTTTTCCGCCCATGGAGAGGACGCGGGCGTTGGCCTTGGCCTTTTCGGCCTCGGCGATTTGACCATCGCGGACATACATCTGGGAAAGCCCTGTCCAGGCGAGGAGGTCGTCGGGCTTCAGCAGGGTGGCCTTGATCCCGCAGCCGATCGCTTCCTTGACTTTCCCAAGTTTGAGCAGGGTCATGCCGAGAGCCTGCCAGCCATCGAAGAAGTCGTCGTCGGTCGCCACCGCCTCTCGGTAGGCGACCTCGGCGGCTTCCAACTCGCCGAGAGCGAGGTGGGTATTGCCGCGCTCGAATGCGTCATCTCTGGCTGGTTGCTCGCTCATGAAGGGGGAGCCGCCTAGCGAGTTTCGCTTTTCGGAGGAATCACGTTGCTTTCGTTGTAGCGGTCGGTGAGCCAGTTTTCGAAGGCGATGAGGCTGGTGAGTTGGCTTTGTTGTTTGAACTGATCTTCCAGGTCGCCGAGGTAGGCCGCGTCTTTGACCACCTCTCGCTTATCGACGAAGATGATCAGGGCCCGGGTCGCTTCGTCCTCGGAAGGGGTGAATTCGACCGGGGCGATTTCGCCGGGATTGGTCAGTTTGGCAGCATCGAAGGCCGGGGGGCTGGGGATGCGCTGCACTCGGCCTCCGAAGTTGATGGTTTGTCCGCCAGTCAGGTCTTTGAGTTCGGTGGGTTCCAGTTCCAGTTCCTTGGCCGCGTCATCGAAGGACTTGCCGGCCGCAAGGGCAGCGATCAGCTTCTCGCGGGTCTCCTTGGCCTGCTCGACAAGCATCTCACGAGCCATCTTTTTCTTGAGGTCAATCGAGACCTTGACGCTGACGTCCTCGTAGGGAAGGGGGACTGCGTCGGTGACCTCCTCGAAGCGGGCGATGATCCAGCCGTGCTCGGTCTGGAAAGGGGCACTGAGAAGTTCGTCGGGGTCCCCGGCGGTGGGGAGGTCAAAGATGGCGTCGGCCACCGTGCCTCCGCGCGGGCTGTTTTGGGCCGTGGCATTCAGCGGAGCAGGAGCCTGGGCTTTGGAAAAAAATTCGGTGCTGAGGACCGTCAGCTCCATTTCCTCGGCAATTTTCTCGAAGTCCCGGCCCAAGCTTTCGGAAACGACGGCGTCGTAGAATTCCTCAACTTTGGGGATCATGGCTTCCACCGCTTGGCGTTTTTCGAAGCTGTTGAGTTGCTCCTTTGGGGGCTTGGGAGCTTCTGGAACTGAGGGTGCCGATGGCACGTTGGGAACGAGGTCTTTCTTGCTGTCCTTGAGAAGGTCTTCGAGACCGGTTGATCCTCCGGTGGCCGGGGCTGGATCGACCAGCGAGGGAGGGGTGTCGGCGGGCTTGGGATCGTCGGTGGCTGGAGCGGGGTTAGCGTCCGGCGCGGCGGCCGGTTCACCTGGTTCGCCGGGATCACCCTCGGAACCGTCACCAGCAGGAGCGGGAGCGGGAGTTGGTTCCGCGGCCGGCGCGGGGGCCGACTCTTCAGCAGGAGCGGCTTCGTCGGCAGGAGCTGGAGCGGGATTTTCGGCGGGTG
>JALQTQ010000360.1 GCA_023263995.1 Akkermansiaceae bacterium
TGGAGAATGCTTCCTTGTTTATCCTGCGGCAATCCTTCAGCGTCCGAACGTGTCGCAGGAACTGGCTGAGATTCTCCTTCGAGCGAAAGACGCGATCGAGAATCGCGATGAACCTCTTGTTTGTGAGCTCAGCGGCACACTGCACCATGCCGACCTCGCCAGCCTTTACGAAGATGCTGACCACGATGGCCGCTCTTTTCTGACAACCACCTTGGGAGCTGCTCAATTCTCTGGGATTCTTCCCGAACTCCCAGACACCTTGGTTGAGGAAGCGCTTGATTCCTTTTCGTCGGCCGACCAGCGCCGGATCCTGGCCTCGTTGCCGGATGACGACCGCGTCGACATTCTCCAGGATGTCAGTGAGTCCAAGCGCCGGGATTTTCTGGCCTTGCTGGACGAGGAAACCCAGGCCGACACTCGCACCCTGCTTCGTTACGGCGAGGAGACGGCCGGCGGACACATGACCACCCAGATGGGGAAAGTCCTCATCGACATGACGGTCAAGGACGCCATTGATCATCTGCGGAGCGATCTCGAGTCCACCAGCACCTTGGCCCGGATCTTCGTGGTCGACGAGGAAGACCACCTTCTCGGGAAAATCCGCCTGCGGGACCTCGCCTTCAATCCTTGGGATGTCACCATTCGCGAAATCATCCAAGACATTGATCATTCCGTCCTCGCCACCGCCGATCAGGAGGAAGCGGCGCAAATGGTTTCCCGTTATGACATGCTCGTGCTCCCGGTGATCGACGAGGCCAACCGTCTCCTCGGGGTCATCACGGCCGACGATGCCATCGAGATTCTTGAGATGGAATCGACCGAGGATATTGAGAAAAGTGCTGGTATTTCCGGGGAACAATCGGAGCAAAGCTACCTCAACACCTCCGTCGTTTCTCATTTCAGGCGCCGCTGCGGCTGGCTCGTCATTCTCGCCTTTCTGGCCATTCTCTCAGGTTTCGTGATGATGCGCTTCGAGCACACATTGACCCAGATCTACCTCTTGTCCTTGTTTCTCCCGATGGTGGTGGCGGCCGGCGGCAACACCGGCGGACAGGCCTCAACGATGGTCATTCGGGCCATGGCCCTCGGCGAACTCGATCCCGGCGACGTCTCCCGGGTCGCCTGGAAGGAGTTTCGCTTGGGGCTGCTCCTCGGCGTCCTTCTTGCGGTCATCATCGGGTTGTTCGCAGTTTTTGCCCCGCCGGCCCTCCAGTTCACGCTCCCCGAAGGAATCGGCTTCCATCGCTTCGGCCTTACCGTGGCCATCGCCCTCGGTGCCCAGGTCGCCACTTCCACCCTCATCGGGGCCCTGTTGCCGATTGGTGCCCGCTCGATCAAGCTCGACCCCGCCGTGATTGCCGCTCCCGCGATCACCACAATTGTCGATGTTTCCGGAATGGTGATTTATTTCACCGTTGCACGCAGTATCCTTTCCCTATGATGAAACACCTGATTGTCACCGCCGCCCTCGTCTCCACCGTGACCGCCCACGATGGACACCTTCACAATCCCGCCGCCTCAGACATGAACAAGGCCGCCACCGTCTTTCTGGCGAGCCTTGACAACCAACAGCGCGAGGCCGCCGGGTTCCAATTCAAGAACGAGGAACGCGAAAACTGGCACTTTGTCCCAATGAACAATCGCAAGGGAGTTCGTTTCGATGCCCTCAAGCCGCACCAGCAGCACCTCGCTTTTGGACTCCTCGGAACCGGCCTGACGCAAAAAGGCCTTCTCACCGCCACCCAGATCATGACCTTGGAGCAAATTCTCCGCGATCGCGGCGGCGACCCGGAGGTGCGCAATCCCGAGAAATACTCGATCTCGATTTTTGGCAAACCATCGGCCGACCAACCTTGGGGCTGGCGCTTTGAAGGGCACCATCTCTCGCTCAATTTCTCTCTCCTCGGTGACCAGGTCGTCGGTCTCCCGGCCTTTTATGGCACCAACCCGGCCGAACTGCGCGATGGCCCCCTCAAGGGGATGCGGCCGCTTGGCGAAATCGAGGATGCCGCCCGCAAGTTGGCCAACGATCTCATCAAGGCCGGTCATTCCCCGGTCTTCACCGACAAAGCTCCAGAGGACATCCTCACCTCACAAGACCGGGTGGCAAAGGCCCAGGATGACGAGGGAATCCTCTCTGCCAAGATGAATGGCGACCAACTGAAGCAGTTGCTTGCCATCATCGCCGATGTGGCCTCGATGCAGCGGAACGAAATCACCAACGACAGCCTGCGCAAAATCAATACCGTGCAACGAAACAAGATCCACTTCGCCTGGGGCGGCACCTTGGAAGTCGGCGGTGCCCATTATTTCCGCATTCAGGGCACCGATTTCCTCATCGAATACGCCAACACCCAGAACGACGCCAACCACGCGCATCTCGTTTGGCGCGACCTCAAGGACGATTTCGCACGCGACTCGCTCAAGCGGCACTACCAAAACGACCACGAATAATTCACTCGTCCGGGTCAGGGGTTTTCTCTCGCTACCCGGCACCCGGCGAACCTTGAGCTTGCTTGGAAGTTCCAAATCATAGAGCGATGCAGCCGCCGGGGACCCGTTCCCTTTCCGCCTGCGGCGGGTCCTCCCACGGCCCCTATCCTTTCCACCTCCTCCTCGGTCACGGGGTGAATGACTCCTGATTTGTCATGCTGAATCTTCTCTACCCGGTTGCCCGCGCCATTCTTTTTCGTCTTGATGCGGAGAGGGCTCATCACTTCTCGATGGCCGGTCTGCGGCAGGCTGAAAAACTTGGGATCCTCCAAGCGCTCAGCTCTCCTCCGGAGTTCAAACCAGTCAGACTCGCAGGCCTGACCTTTCCCAATCCGGTCGGGCTTGCGGCCGGACTCGACAAGGAGGCCAACACCATTGACGCCCTTGGTCGCCTCGGTTTCGGGCACATCGAAGTCGGGACCCTGACGCCCAAGGCGCAGGATGGAAACGAGCCCCCTCGCCTCTTTCGTTT
>JALQTQ010000361.1:0-2712 GCA_023263995.1 Akkermansiaceae bacterium
CCGATCTGGGCGGTACCCTGAGTGGAAGTGCCGGAGACGTCTACGGCGTGACGCTGAAGGATGGCGCGGACACGGAGAACCTGACGGCTGCGGACGTGGACCGTGAGATCTTCCGGATCTCCGTGATCGACAACACCGACCCGGACGGCATGGACCGCATTCTGAGGAAAATCGGACGCGATCTCGACAAGACCCTCGCGGTTGTCATCTCCAAATCCGGAGGAACGCCGGAAACCCGTAACGGAATGATCGAGGCTCAACACGCCTACGAAGAAGCCGACCTCGACTTCGCCAAATATGCCATCGCGATCACCGGAGAAGGGTCGAAGCTCGACCAATACGCCCGCGAGGAAGGCTTCATCACCACTTTCCCGATGGAAGATTGGGTGGGCGGCCGGACCTCGGTCCTCTCCACCGTGGGTCTCGTCCCAATGGCCCTGCAGGACATCGATTTCGAAGAAATGCTCGCCGGGGCCCGCGAAATGGATGAGCACACCCGCACCCCTGATGTCACCGACAATGCCGCGATGAGGCTGGCCCTGGCTTGGTACCACGAAGGGAACGGCAAGGGCGAGCGCGATATGGTCGTTCTTCCCTACAAAGACTCGCTCGTGCTTTTCTCCAAATACCTCCAGCAACTCATCATGGAGTCCCTCGGCAAGGCCAGCGACCTCGATGGTCACTCCGTCAACCAAGGCATCGCGGTCTACGGTAACAAGGGTTCGACCGACCAACATGCCTACGTCCAGCAGCTCCGCGATGGCCTCCACAACTTCTTCGCCACCTTTATCGAAGTCCGCAGAGGACGGCAGGGCGAGTCGATTGCGGTGGAAGGCGAAAATACCTCGGCCGACTACCTTCAGGGCTTTCTCCGGGGGACCCGAAGAGCCCTTTACGAAAACGGCCGCCATTCGGTTCTGATCTCAATCGAAGAGGTCACCCCCCGCACCCTCGGCCACCTCATCGCCCTCTTCGAGCGATCCGTCAGCTTTTACGCCTCCCTCATCAACATCAACGCCTACCACCAACCCGGGGTGGAGGCCGGCAAGGCTGCCGCCACCGAATTCCTCGACATGCTCAACGAGGTTCGCGGCAATCTCACCGGCGAGCGCAAAAGCGCGGTCGACATCGCCACCGCAATCAGTGCCGAACCTGAAGACGTCTTCCATGCCCTGGTCCATCTCGCCGCCAATGGCGAGGCCACCCACACCCGGGGGCAAAACCCGATGGATGATCGCTTCAATCTTTGATCTGCTTTGAGGGAACCCTTCAGCGGATTCCTTTTGAACCAAGCAAGCGCTTTTCGGTGACAAATTTCCCGCAAAGAGCCTTCTCAGGGTGTGAGGGGCGTGAAACAATCGGATTCACCTCCCACGTTTCCCCGTTTTTGAAGACGCATGAAGGCTCTCCTGACTCATCTCATTTTGGCGACCGCCCTCACCCTCAGTGGTCTTGCTGAAATTATTGTCCCCGACCCGGTCCTCGCCACTTTCCAGCAAAAGTATCCCGAGGTGACCGAAGCGAAGTGGGAAATCGATTCCAATGGTTCCTACGAAGCGCACTTCAAGGTCGGGGACACCAAATACCGTGCCGATTTTACCCGCGAAGGCATCTGGACCGAAACCGAAAACAATATCGACTACAATGAACTACCTCCCGTGGTCCGCTCGGCTTTTCTCCTGAAATACAGCATCGAGTCCTTTCGCAGCGCCGAAGCCGTCGACAGTGCAACCCGCGGGGTTTTTTACGAAATCGAGGTCTTTACCGGCACCTCCAAGATCGACGTCCTCTTCGACAAAGACGGGAAGGCCATCGACCCCGAGAACCCGGTCGTCAAAAAAGGATTCCTCGAATATTGGATGGACCAAGCGGCCCAGGATACCCCGCTCATCCGACAAGGGGGCTCGCTCATCTACAAGATCATCTTCAATCTGATCACCATTTTCCTCTTTGCCTACGTCATTTATTACCGTCGGCACCATGACCATAAGATGCTCTTTCTCCTGCTGGCTTTCAACCTCTTCCTCTTTCCCATCTTCCTTTCCAGTTCGCTCGTCACCGCAGGTTTCGGCTTCACCATTTTCGCTCTTCTCGCCCTCGTCCGACTCCGTAGTGAGGCTTTTGACAAGACGGAGATCGCCTACCTTCTCGGTGCCATCTCCCTGACCTTCGTCAATACCATGATGCCGGTGGTGGCCGACGTCTTTTCCGCCACCACGATCCTTGCCACCGCCTATTTGGTCGATCGCCCCAAGATCTGGCGGAGCTCTTTCCAAAAAATCGAAGTCGATTACAAAATCAACGAAAAGAGCTTGATGCTCGACCAGCAATACCTCCGAGCCAAGTTGGCCGAGGAATTCCAGGTCGACGTGCGGGAAATCACGATCAACCGTGTCCTGAAGAACGAGGTCAAACTCACCCTGATGTATCGCGACGACCCGAAATTACGGGGGCCTCGCCCTGTCGCCAAGCCGGAGAAGCGGCAGGAAAACGACTTTGTGCCCTACTGATGCCCATCTTCGCTGCTTCAATGCTCCCTGATTGGCTCGCCCGGACGGATGAAATCGTGCGAGCCCCCGACCATTCGTCCGCATCAGAGCTCTCAAAGGAGTGGACCTCCTTGGGATCAGATCGGCCCGGAGACGTTTTCTTCGTGCCCAAAATCATTGAGTTTTCCCTCCTTGGCTCTTTCCTTTTCCGCAAAATTCTCCA
>JALQTQ010000361.1:2722-2964 GCA_023263995.1 Akkermansiaceae bacterium
ACCCACCCAGATCATTTCATCACGCCATGGCTACCGACTCTTCCCGACCGATCTTTGAAGGCTGCATTCCCGCTCTGATGACCCCTTGTGATGCCGAGGGTATTGTGAACTACGACGCCCTCGTCGAAACCGCGCAAGAATTGATGGGCGCCGGAATGCGGGGAGTGGTTTACTGCGGATCGATGGGCGATTGGCCGCTCCTCACCGATGCACAACGCATGGAGGGAATCAGAAGGCTGGTT
>JALQTQ010000362.1 GCA_023263995.1 Akkermansiaceae bacterium
CGGCGAGAAGAACGGCGAGGTTGGCGATCATGCCAGCCTTGCCGGGGGGGAGAATGATGCCCACGCGTTTTTTTCGAGTGGCGGTCTTCAGTTCCCGCGAAAAGGCGATGGCGGCTCCGAGGAGCTTGTCGAAGGACAACTCGGTGTCGTCGGTGCCGTCGAACAAGTGATGGCTCGACGCATTTTTTTTGAGACCTTTCAGGATGGCCACGGCGAGCGAACCACCGAGAAAAGGGCGAGCGGAGAAAGCTTCTTCGGCACAAAGGAGGAGGGATTCGCGGTAGCGGGCGATGCTGCCTTCGCCGGGTGGGATGAGAGGCCCGAAGGTCAGGATGGCGGAGGGAAGCTGGGAGGGGGGCTCGATCGCGAGCGAGGTTTCCGCAGGAACGCTGATGTCGAGAGGGGACACGGGCAGGCCCAGGGCGAAAAGGGCTTGCAAGGTGGCCGGAGGAATGCGGCAGGGGGTGCCCCGATGGCAAATGACCTCGCCGGGCACGAAGACCAGAACACTGTTGCCTTCAAGGCAAGCGGCGAGGTTCTGTCCCACTTGAGGGAGGGCCTCGTCGAGCTGTGAGAAAGCCATCCCATCGTGCCCGCTCTGCTGGAGGGCGGTTTCGAGGTCGCGGGTGATCGACACCGACTCCTCGACGAGCCAGGTGATCCGGCGCGGAGCGAGTATTGAGGCCAGCGCAAGGGCCTGTTCGGCATCGAGGCGGCCGGGCACGATCAAGGTGCCGCTGGTCGGGAGGCGGTCGAGGGAACGGACCTGGGCAGGAGTGCTCATGAGGGAATAACGCCGGAAGAGATATCCGGCCCGGGGAGGAAAGCACGAATCGGAGAGGGATCGAATCGAAAATTCCGTCCCCATGGGCTTTCTGGCTTTCAGCGTCCCCGGGGAGTTGGTAAAGCCTTCCGGGAAGATCATGATGGCAAAGACGGAAGCTGCCAAAGGGCGTTATTGGAGGGCACACCTGAAGTGTGTCGGGGTGTTGTTGACGATTTGGTTCTTGGCCTCCTTCGGTTGTGGGATCCTCTGGCGGGACTGGCTCGACGCGAGTTTTCCGACGATCGGAACTGCGCCCTTCGGCTTCTGGATGGCTCAGCAGGGATCCATCGTGACTTTCATCCTGATCCTGGTCGCGTATGCCGTGAGGATGTCTCATCTTGAGGACTCGCTGGAACATGATGATGAGGAGGTGTCGTCGTGAGTCAGGATACCTGGAACTTCATCTTCATTGGGCTTTCCTTTGCCCTGTATATCGGGATCGCGGTCCGGCAGCGGGCGGGATCGACCAGTGAATATTACACCGCGGGTGGGGGCGTGTCGCCCTTTGCCAACGGGATGGCCACTGCGGCCGACTGGATGAGCGCGGCCACTTTTATTTCCATGGCGGGCTTGATTGCCAGCAAGGGCTTTGACGGCGCCCAATTTTTGATGGGGTGGACGGGTGGCTTTGTCCTGTTGACTGTCCTGATGGTTCCTTTTCTTCGGAAATTTGGGAAAGCCACGGTCCCGGATTTTATTGGTGATCGCTACTATTCCCGCGGTGCGCGCGGAGTTGCCGTGGTCTGTGCGATCTTCATTTGCCTGACTTACATTATGGGTCAGATGAATGGAGTTGGGGTGGTCTTTTCCCAGCTTTTCGGGATTTCCTTGTCCAAGGGGGTGGTGATCGGGTCAGCCGTGGTCTTTTTCTACGCCGGGATGGGCGGAATGAAGGGGATCACCTACACTCAGGTTGCCCAATACACCGTGATGGCCTTCGCTTACACCATTCCCGCGGTTTTCATCGCCATTGCCCTGACCAACCAAGTCGTGCCGCAATTTGGTCTGATTGGGAATTACACTGCAGGGCCCGAGCCAGTGCCTTTCTTGGAAAAGCTCAACCGGATCAACACCGAACTGGGTTTTGCGGAATACACCTCGGGTAAGCTCGAGAAGATCGATCTCTTTTGTATCACCGCGGCCTTGATGTGCGGGACCGCCGGCTTGCCCCACGTGATTGTTCGGTTTTTCACCGTGAAGGATGTCAAATCAGTGCGCAAGTCGGCCTGCTGGACCCTCACCTTCATTGCGGTAATCTACCTCACGGCCCCCACGATCGGGGCCTTCTCCCGGGTGAACCTTGTCGAGAAGCTCAACAACGTGGCCTATTCCGAGGCTCCTGAGTGGTTCAAGGATTTCGAGGAGACCGGTCAGATGGCCTGGGTTGACAAGAATGACGATGGGATCATCCAGTTCCACGGACCGGGTCACTCGGAGAAAGGAAAGGACAGTGTTTTCGTCCTCACCGCCACGGTCAAGAAGCCGATCTATCCCGAGGATTCGGCCCCTGTCGAGGAACGACGGGGAAAGCATGGGGAACGCCTTCTGGCCAACAAGACGGACCTGGGTAATCCCAACGAGCTCTGGTTTGGCAATGACATCATGGTGATGGCCAACCCGCATATGGCGGGTCTGCCCAAGTGGGTCATCGCTCTCCTGATGGCAGGGTGTATCGCGGCCGCCCTCTCGACCGCGGCGGGCCTTCTCTTGGTGCTCTCGACCTCGATTTCCCACGATCTCATGAAGAAGATCGTGAAGCCTGAGATGTCAGACAAGGAGGAAGTCAAGTATGCCCGAATTGCTTCCTTTGTCGCCCTCACTGTGGCCGCTTACTTCGGCATCAATCCGCCCTCGACCTTTATTGCCAAGACAGTGGCTTTTGCCTTCGGTCTCGCGGCTTCGTCGTTTTTCCCGACTCTCCTGATGGGGATTTTTTCCCGTCGGATGAACAAGGAGGGGGCGATCGCCGGCATGATCGGGGGAATCGCCTTCACCTTGGGTTACATCATCTACTTCCAGTTCCTCGGAGGCACCAAGGATCAGTATCTGCTGGGCATTTCACCCGAGGGAAGTGGCTTTGTGGGTATGTTGATCAATTTCGTCGTGGC
>JALQTQ010000363.1 GCA_023263995.1 Akkermansiaceae bacterium
AAGTCAGACAGACAAGGAAGCTGCCGAGGTATCCCGAGAAGATCGTCCAGTTATCGGGCTCGCCGAGATAGTTGACGGTCCAGACCACGGGGAACGTGAGAGCGAGGGCGAGAGCCCAGATGACAGCCGAGGCCAAGAATTTTCCGATGATGGCGCTGCCTAGCCTGACCGGATAGGTGCCAAGGAGTTCGATGGTGCCGGTGTAGTGTTCGTCAGCCCACTGGCGCATGCTTACGGCCGGAACGAGAATCATCAGAAGTAGTGGGTGGTAGCGGAAGAAGGAACCGTGGAGGGAAGCATCTCCGATCCCCCAGAAACTTCCAATGGTGAAGGCAAGGAGGGTGGAGAGGACTCCGAAAATGACCACGATCGCGTAGGCCGTTGGCTGGGTGAAGTAGCTGGTGAGCTCTCGTTTGAAGATGGTGAAGGTGTGCATGGTGAGGGAGAAAATTGAGTTAGGCAGCAGGGGTTTCCGAGGTGGTGACCTGATGGAAGAGATCATAGAGCGAGCCCTTCCCTTGATCGGCCAGCTCCTGTGGAGTGCCGTCGGCCACGATCGTACCCTGATCGACAATGACTGCGCGGGTGCAGGCGGCGGTCACTTCTTCGAGGATGTGGGTGGAAAAGAGGATGGCCTTTTCCCTGCCGAGGTTCTTGATCAGTTTCCGGACTTCGAGCTTCTGGTTGGGATCGAGGCCGTCGGTTGGTTCGTCGAGGACCAAGACTTCAGGGTCGTGCAAGAGGGACTGGGCAAGGCAGGTGCGGTGCCGGTAGCCCTTGGAGAGCGTGCCGATGGACTGGCGGGCGACTCCCTCAAGAAAGCAGGTTTCGATCGATTTCTCGACCGCCTGCTTGCGGGCGGCACCGTTGAGGCCACGCATTGAAGCGCAGAACTTGAGGAAACCTGAAACCGTCATGTCATTGTAGAGGGGGGCCGACTCCGGGAGGTATCCGATCTTTTTCTTGGCTTCCTGCGGGTGGTCGGTCATGGAAATCCCACAAATTTCAATTGTTCCGGCGGTCACGGGGAGGAATCCGGTCACCATGCGCATGGTGGTGGATTTTCCCGCTCCGTTGGGTCCGAGGAATCCGAGGACCTCGCCTTTTTCAACGGAGAATGAAAGGTCGTCGACGGCAACCTTGGAGCCGAAGCGTTTGGTGAGATCAGAGACGGCAATCATTTCGTAGTTGGTTGGGTGAATGCACTTTGAAAGCGACAAGCTGTCGAAAGTTGTTCGGGAATTTTGGTAAGAAAAAGAAATTTTCAAGGGGAAAGTTGATTGGCTTTTTGGGAACTATCTGTAACGGGTGGAATATGGTATTACGTGCAGGAGTTGCGGGGGCGGGCGTGATGGGCCGGAACCATGCCCGATGTTATTCCTTGGTCGAAGGAACCGAGCTCACCGCGGTTTATGATGCGGACCCCGGACGAGCCCGGGCGGTGGCCGAGGAGTTTGGCGGGGAGGTGGTTGATTCCCTTGAGGCCCTGGCCGATAGCTGTGATCTTGCCAGCGTGGCCGTGCCTACGGTCGCGCACCTCGCGGTGGGCGGAGATTTGATGCGACGTGGGGTACACATCCTGATGGAGAAGCCGATTGCTCCAACCGTGGAGGAGGCCCAAGTGTTGGTCGGGCTAGCCAAGGAACACAATCGGATCCTGAAGGTCAGCCACATTGAGCGTTTCAATCCCGTGATGCGAGAACTGGAGGCCAAGCTGAAATACCCCAAGTTTATCGAGGCCCATCGGCTTTCGCCCTTTCCCAACCGGAGTGTCGATATTGGGGTGGTGTTGGACCTCATGATCCATGACCTTGAGATCATCCTCCACCTTGTGAAGTCCTCGGTGGTGAGTATCGATGCGGTGGGTGTTCCCGTGTTGATGAAGACTGAGGACATCGCCAATGCTCGCCTGCGTTTTGAGAACGGCTGCGTGGCCAATGTCACCGCAAGCCGGATCAGCCAGGAACGGCTTCGCAAGGTCCGGGTCTTTCAGGACGATGGGCATCTCTCGCTCGATTACCAGCAACAGAGTGGGGAAATGTATTGGAAGGAAGGCGGGGCCATCCAAAAGGCTCGAGTTGAGGTCGAAAAGGATGAGCCATTGAAGCTGGAACTGGCAGCCTTTGCCAAAAGTGTCCGCGAGGGCAAAACTCCGGATGTGACCGGGGAGCATGGCGCCAATGCCCTCGCCATTGCTCTTGAGATCATCCGCAAGATCAACGGCTGAGGGAGATGACGCACTCCAAGTGGCGAGTCTGAGGGAAGAGATCGAATGGTTGGATTGAGTCGATGCGGTAGTTTCTTTCGAGAAAGTGGCGTAGGTCTCGCATCTGGGTGGCTGGGTTGCACGAGACATAGACCACGCGGGAGGGCCCGAAAGCGAAGAGCTGCTCGAGGAAGTTGGTGCTGCAGCCCTTGCGCGGGGGATCGATGACGACCGAGGTTTGCTCAGGTGGAAAAGTGATGTCGGCAAATAGCTTTTCGGCCGAAGCGGCGATGAAAGTGGCGTTGTCGATCCCGTTGGTGCGGGCATTGCGGCGAGCCCAGTCGGCCGAGGTTTCGGAGAGTTCGATTCCGACGACTTCGTCAAAGTGGCGGGCGAGGGTCAGGCTGAAAAGACCGGAGCCGCAGTAGGCATCGAGGAGGAATTTTTGTCTCTCACCCGCGGCTTGCTTGGTTGCGTGGCCGGTGAAGGCCTCGAGGATGAAGGGGTTGTTCTGGAAAAAGTCGCCTGCCAGGAAGTGAAAGGTGAGGTCGCCAACCTTTTCTGAAACTGGAGCCCGATGGTCCGTTTCGACTCGTCCGTCGGTGGCCCTGAGGAGAAGGGTCGCTCCTTTTTTGAACGTTGAGGCCCGCGCCCGGACCTCGGCCCGCACCGGTCCGAGAGCGGCGTTGATCTCATCCATCGCGATCGGACAGTGCTCGA
>JALQTQ010000364.1 GCA_023263995.1 Akkermansiaceae bacterium
CGTCCCCCCGATCTCGACGTCGGCCCGGAGCTCCACCGAATCCCATCCCTGCATGATGGGGTATTGGACCTCGTGCAGCCTTACCTCGGTCCCGGAGGCTACCCGATCCTTGAAGTCTTCCCGCTGCAACATCTGCTGCAGGGTCACCCGGGCATTGAGCTTGAGAACCTGCTCGTAAGCCATCTTGCGGAACCAATCCCCATTGAAAATGATCTCGGTCTTGTCGCGGTCGAGCACTTTGAAAGCCTGCTCGGTATAGGTTTCAGCATTTCTCAGAACCTCGTCGCGGGTCAAAGGCGGACGGGCCGTGCTCCGCCCCGTGGGGTCGCCCACCGTCGCAGTGAAATCACCAATGAGCAGAATGGCTTGGTGCCCCAGCTCCTGGAATTGCCTCAGTTTCTCAAGAGGCACGGTGTGTCCCAGATGAATGTCGGGCGCGGTCGGGTCCACCCCGAACTTGATCCGGAGGGGACGTCCCTCTTTCAATTTCCCGTCCAGCTCCCTCTCCGAAAGAACCTTGGATGTGCCTCCGATCAACTGGGCCAAGGCCGTATGTGCCGCGTCGCTCATGTCGCGGGGAGTCAAGCGGGACAGCGTCCCAAGATCAAGCGATCTCCGGGCAAAGGACCAAGACTCACTCCAAAGACTCACTCCCGATCGCCAGCAAGGACAACCCCAGGGACAACCAACTCATGAGACTACAGATATCGCGGACGTTCAAACTCAAACGAGGTTGGCAAGTTCAGATCAACCCCGCGTGAAACTTGGCCTCGCCCCGATGCTAAATCCCTTGATAATTTCTTGACTCTCTAACGCGCCATCCCTATCTCCCGCCCTCCCGAAAACCTTTCCCTACCGACCCATGGCTCTGACAGAAGTGATTCTCCGCGAAAAAATCGACAACCTCGGTGCCGAAGCCGATGTCGTCAAAGTGAAAGCCGGCTTTGCCCGGAACTACCTCATCCCCGAAGGCAAGGCATATGAGGCCACCAAAGGCAACCTCCGCCAAATCGCCAACCTTCAGGCCGCCCGCGCCAAGCGGGAAACCGAAGAGCTCAACGACGCTCAGGCCCTGGCCACCAAAATTTCCCGCCTCAAGCCCAAGTTTACCCTCGAGGTGGGCAAGAATGGTAAGGCTTTCGGTTCGGTCACCTCGATCGACATCCACAAGTCCCTTGAAGACCATGGCATCACCATCGACCGGACCGCGATCCAACTCGAGAAACCCCTCAAGTCCACTGGCCGGACCGACATCGAGGTCAGGATTCACCCCGAGGTGACCACCTCCCTGACCATTACGGTGACCGCTGCTGAAGAGGAAGAGGCTCAGGCCTAAGTCTTCTCTCTCCTGATTAGCTCAAAAAAGCCCGGCTCGGAGGCCGGGCTTTTTTGTCGTTCCCCCCTTTCCTTCAAAAGGTCAGACTCCCCCCGTGATTGGCGTGATCGATTCCGGAGTCGGGGGCCTCTCCGTGCTCCGGGAAATCCGAAACCAGCTACCCGATCAAGATCTCATCTACATCGGTGATACCGCTTGGTGCCCATACGGAACCAAGTCGTTTCGCGAAATTTGCCAACGCACCTTCGCCCTGACTGATTTCCTTTCGGACCGGGGCGCAAGCGCCATCGTGGTAGCCTGCAACTCCGCAACGATTGTGGCCATCCAGGCCCTGCGGGCACATTATCCACTCCCCTTCATCGGGATGGAACCCGGAGTCAAACCAGCGGCCGCCCTCACTCGCACCGGAACCATCGGAGTCCTCGCCACCGAAGCCTCGCTTTCAGGTCAAAAATTCCACCACCTCGTCAACCAACACGCCCACGACCTCCGCGTGATCACGCAACCCTGCCCACGCTTCGTCGAACTGGTGGAACAAGGCATCCTCACCGGACCCGAAGTTGACGACGCAATCGAGGAATACACCGCAGCGATGATCGCGGCCGAGGCCGATGTGCTCATTCTCGGCTGCTCTCACTATCCCTTCCTTCTTCCCGCTCTTAAAAACAAACTCCCCAACCACATTCGCTTCATCGATACCGGAGAAGCGATTGCCCGGCGTGTTTCCAGCCACCCACTGACGCCTTCCATCACCCCGTCAACCGAGATTCTCACCACCGGGGACCCCGAAAAAATGAGCCACCTTGTTAATCTTCTCACCCCAGAACTCTCCACCCCGTGCTTCTTTCTTTCCCTCCCATGAAATACCTCCCTCTCCTTGCCGCGGTAATCCTAGCCACCGCCCTCAGTGCCTTTCTCGTGCTGCGCGAGTCCGCCCCGGTAATTTCAGAATCTGCGGACGACACCCCGCCTGATTCGACCACCGCTTCCGCCCCCTCTTCCAACACGAGCCATCATTATTACTCTGAGGGAGAAAAAACCTTCGATGGCACCGGGAAATACTATCAGGGCCGGGAAATCGCCTACGTCATGGGCCATCAGGCCATTCAATGGCTTGAACGAAACGATCGAGAAGCGGAAGAGGCACCCTCCCGCGCCATCGGCCTGATCGACCTTGCCGAAGGCGAAACGCTTGCCGACATCGGAGCCGGCTCGGGATACTACGCGACCCGTATCGCCCTCAAGTTTCCCAAAGCCGAGGTGATCGGCGTCGATATCCAACCCGAGATGATCTCCTTTCTCAAACGCCGGGCCAATCAACTCGATCTTGACAATCTCACCACCAACCTCGGGACTGTCGAAAGCATCAAGCTGCCTCCCGAATCAATCGACGCCGCCCTCATGGTCGATGCTTATCACGAATTTTCTCATCCTTACGAGATGATGACCTCGGTCGCCTCCGCCCTTAAACCCGGAGGCAGGCTTTACCTCCTCGAATACCGCGCCGAAGATCGGTCCGTTCCCATCAAACCGCTCCACAAAATGAGCCAGGCCCAGGCCATCAAGGAAATGAAACTGGTTGGCCTG
>JALQTQ010000365.1 GCA_023263995.1 Akkermansiaceae bacterium
CTTCGTGAATGGGGCTGCGCAGCCAGCTCAGGTGCTCTCGATAGCGCTGCTCTGGGGTCGGGTGAAAGGCGAGACGGAGAGGGGACTTCTCCCAGCCTTCGGGGCAGACCGCGGCAAGCAGGCCCGGATCCTTCAGCCCGGTGGGGAAAAGCCGGGAGAGGAGATCCAGGGCCTGCTTCGCGGTGAGTGTGGGCATGGGTTAGATGCGCTCGATGATTTCGATTTTTTTGTCGGCGCAGTAAGTGCGAAGGTCTTCGGGGATGGTGACGGTGTAGTCAGAGAAACACCGGGGAATTTCGACGCCTTCGTTCTTGGTGACGGTGATGCCTTCGAGGAGTTTGGAGCTTGGGGCGTTTCCGAGTTTGGAATCGTGCTTGAAGATGATGAGGGCGCGGGGGTTCATGCTACCGGCGGGACGGGCGGCGGATTGGTCGAATTGGAACGCGTTCTCGAGTGCGGTGAAGAGGAGTTCGAGGTCTTCATCGGAGAAGCCGGTTTGGTCAGCGAGGAAGGGGTTAACGAAGCCTTGGGCTTTGTAGAGGCCGTAAGGGATAGTGAATTTGCGGCCCATGGTTCGCTCCTTTTCGATGTCCTTCTCATCGGTGACTGAAGTGCGGGTGATCGCGTGTTCGCTGGAGACGATGGGATCAATGGAACGGGCGAAAGAGAGTTGGGCGGGGCCGCGGACTTGCCCGCAGTTGACCTTCGTGGACATGACGGCTCCGAAGGTGCGGACATCGTAGAAGTTCTGGCACATCCATTCGCGAGCTTTGTCGATTTCCGCGCGTTTGGCTTTGGCGGGATCGCCAAGGTCGAGGGCTTTGTAGGCCTCTGCGTGCTGGTGATTGTGGACAGCGAATTCCTTGAAGTAGATTTTCTGGTCCGTGGTTTGCTCGATGAAATTGCGGATCTTGCGCTTGAGCATGACATCGGTGGCGAGGCCCTGGCCGGTTTCGGCATCGAGGCGGGGGAGGTTGCCTGCATCGGGGTCGCCGTTGGGGTTGGCGTCCTTGCAGTCGAAGAGGTAGAGGAAGTCGTAGCGGTTGTTCATGGTTGTATTGAGTTGGATTTCAGATTTCACAGGGTGGTGGTTTCCAGGGATTCTTGCGTTTGCTTTTTGGTGAAGAAGTCCTTGCGTTGGTGGTAGTAGCCGAGGGCGAAAACGCCTTGAGACTTGAGGTTGAAATTGTGGGGGAAGCCTTCGGCGGAGATGCCGGAGAGGATGTCTTGAATGAGACGTTCCCTGTTCACCTTCGCTCCCCCAGTCAGCTTTGCGAGATGGTGTTGATAGGTGCGCAGGATGCGGGGAAAGACGCTGGCGGGGGTGGCGGAGGCGCTGGAGTAGAACTTGTCACGCAGGCCGGCGTTGAGGTCGCCGAGGGCATCCTGTTGGGTTTTCTCCAAGGCGGCGAAGAGGCGGCCGAGAAGGTAGGCGGGGTCGGTGTTTTCGGTGTCTAACATGATGGTGATGTTCTGTTGGTGATTTCTGGTGAGGATGCCTTTGATGATGGCGGCGCGGAGGTAGTTGATTTCCTTCTCAGCTCGGATACGTCTCACGACAGAACTGAGAAAAGTATCGGGATAGGGACAATTTTGGAGAATTGACCTGATCAGCGAGCCAGTTAGGTGGGAGATGAATTTATCACTTCCATCCTTCCCCTCCTTCCAAGAGATCTTCCCGTCTTCTTCGCTGCGGTGGAGAATTCTAATTTCTCGGAGAAGTTGCCAATAGGCAGGGAATTCCGGATCGGGAAGTCGTTTGCCTTTGGCAGTTTCAAATTCACGGACGATGGCAATATCCCGGTGGTGGGCGCGGAGGTTGGCGAGGAAATCGGCGACGGTGGAACGGTGGAAGAACCGAACTGAGAGACGTGCGGCGTTGGGGGCGAGTCCGAGGAGGTAGAATTCGGTTGCGTTCGGACCTTCGGCGAGTTCGGTTTCGGCCTCGCCTCCGAGACGAAGGGCTTTGAGAAAGGTCTCGACTTTCGAACGAATGGATTCGTCCTGTGCCTTCTCCGGGGCGTTGTCGCCATTGGAAGCGAAGAGCCCAAAAACGTCTTCGACAATGGATGGCTTGTCGGTCCAGAAGACGCAAGTGGTGTCGCCAATGCGAATGCGGTGTTTAGAGGATTTTGGTCCGTGGAGGAGGGAGTTGAGGGCGGTGCCGTATTGGAAGGCGGCTTTCTCAGAGACGGGAGCGTTGAAGGATTGGTCTTTGCCGTAGGATTCGTAGGCGGGAGCGTTGAAGGAGACCAGCGAAGCACCCGCTGACTGGGCCCCTGCGACGGATTTGATTTTTGGGTGCAGACGGGCGATGGGGGTGTCTTCCAACCCTGTGATAAGGCATTGTCCGAGGAATGAGCCTGAGGACGATTTTTGTTTCAACCACCAATTCAGGATTGTCGGCTGTTCATTCACGGGTTTGGTTTCGCCTTGGATTGTAAAGATGCCAAAGCCTGTGCCTAGTTCATTCATTTCCGGATGGAGAGAAGCGTATTCGGTGGCTTTTTCAGGCGACCAGTTTTCGAGGAAACGGCACACGCTGGCGAAGGCGGGGGTTTTGATTTCCTGTTCTTTAGCCAGATGGGCATCGCGGAAGGCGAGGAATGATTTTTTGGTTCGTTCCGGCTTTGGGTCGTCTTTTTTGTAGGCGAGCATGTATGCCATGTTGTCCCACAGAAAGCCGGGGTTGATTCCGGCACCGGGGGGTTTGGCTTCGCCGATGACGAGGCGTTTGTCGGCGCGGAGTTTGCCTGCTTCGTCTTGGATGCGAGCATCTTGGATGGCGAAAAGGGAGCCGTCGGCTTTCAGGACCACCCGGAAGGAGATGTTCTGGGGAGAGAAACCGGGTTTGGCGATTTCATAGTCGGGATCTTTCTCGAGGCGATCGTAGAGGGTGTTGAGTGAGTTGAGGATCATGG
>JALQTQ010000366.1 GCA_023263995.1 Akkermansiaceae bacterium
GGTGAATCGGGAATCCGGGTTCGCATTCCAGAATTCGACCTTAAGGTTCCCCGGTTGGGGTGATCACGGCATCCATCATCGCGTCATGGGGTTCGTGGGGAAGGAGGGGCACAATTTGGCAGGGAAAAGCCACCCCGACCTTGCGGGCCTTCGGGAAGCGAGCAAGCGCCCGGTCGTAGTATCCACCCCCTTGGCCAAGACGATGCCCCTTGCGGGTGAAGGCTAGACCAGGGCAGAGGATGACCTCGAGATCATCGACCGCCTGGCCCTCGGGTGGTTCGAGAATCCCGAAGGGGCCGGGGACGAGCCGGTCGTCTCGGGTGAACGGGAAGAATTCCATTTCCCCCGGTCCCGTGATTTTTGGGAGATACCAGGAGATGGGTTCGGGCCGGGCGCAGAGATTGAGGAGAGCTGGTTCGTGTCGTGTTCCCGCGAAGAGAGCAACACTGGTCCCGGGTGCGAAGCGCAGAAGGTCACGGATTTTTTCTGAGTGTTGCGCGATGATGGCCGGAGAAAGGGGGCGAAGTTGCTTTCGGATCTTTCGTCGCAAGGTTTCTTTCTGAGAGTTCATGATAGTGGGCGGGAAAGGAGACTGTCAGTCGGCAAGATAGGGTTCTAGGGCCTCCCGCAGGGCCGCGCGAGCCCGGAAAAGCTGGCTTTTGACGGCCGATACCGAGAGCCCGAGAACCTTGGCAATTTCCTCGTATGGCATTTGCTCGTAGCGACGCAGGATCACTGCGAGGCGTTGTTTTTCCGGGAGGCTGGCGATGGCGCGGTCGACCACCTCCCGGAGCTCATTTTGCACCAGCGTTTCGTCGGGTCGGGCACTGGTATTCGGGTCTTCGGCGAGGTGTTGCCAACCGTCTTCTTGTTGGTCCAGTGAATGTTCCTTGCGGCGCGATTTTCGTCGGGTGGCGTTGAAGACGAGGTTGCGGGTGATCGTGAAGAGGAAGGTGGTGAACTTGGCGGTGGGCTGGTAGCGCCGTGCCGATTTCCAGAGGCGGAGAAAAACCTGCTGCGCGATGTCTTCGGTATCAGCTGAGTGGTGGGTCATCTTGGCCACGGTGCCAAGAACAGCCTGCTGGTGCTTTTCGACAAGCCGGGCAAAAGCGACCTCATCGCCTCGGGCGACGAGAGCCATCAGAGCCACGTCCTCTTCGTTCGCTTCATCCCCCATCAGTCGGTTGATCTAACCCGATTTGACGGAAGCAGTCGCACCAAAATTTCATCCTTCTTCGGCCTCGACGAGATCTTGGTAGCTCTGGCGTTTGCGGGCCAAGTGGGCCTGGTCCCCATCGACGAGAATTTCGGCGGGGAGAGGGTGCGAGTTGTAGGTCGAGGCCATGACCATCCCGTAAGCTCCGGCGCTCATCAGGGCCACCAACCCGCCCGGCTCGATGCCGGCCAGTTCGCGGTTCTGGCAGAAAAAGTCGCCGCTTTCGCAGATCGGCCCCACCACGTCCACCATTTCGGGCGCGCTGGTGGCCTCGGTGACGGGAACGATCTCATGATGTCCCTGATACAAGGCCGGGCGGATGAGTTGGTGCATCCCTGAGTCGACGATCTTGAAGGTCTTGGTGGTGCCTTTCTTCTCATAGAGGCAACGGGTCACGAGAACTCCGGCATTACCGGCAATGAATCGCCCGGGCTCGAGGAGGATTTTGAGGCCCAGTGGTTCGAGTGCCGGGCGGACGGCGGCCGCATACTGCGTGGGGGTGAGCGGGCGGCTTTCTTCGGGCTGGTCACTCCACCAGCTCTCCGCACCGGAGGCCAGTGCTTGCTCGTAGATAATGCCGATTCCGCCGCCGATCGAGAAGAATTCGATGTTGTAGGTCTCCTTCAGCCGGGCCGCGAGGGGGGCGACCTTGTCGACCGCCTCGACGAAGGGCACCACCGAGGTGAGCTGCGATCCGATGTGCATTTGCAGCCCTTTTAATTTCAGATGGGGCAGGGTGGAGGCCCTTTCGTAGGCCTCAGCGATCAAGTCGAAGTCAATTCCGAACTTATTTTCCGATTTTCCGGTCGAGATGTATTTGTGGGTCTTGGCGTCCACGTTGGGATTGACGCGGAAGGCGATGGGAGCAGTCAGGCCGAGATCCCCGGCCACTTCGTTGATGAAGACCGCTTCCTCATAGGATTCCACATTGATTGAGTAGATACCTTCTTTGAGGGCATACTCGATCTCTGCACGCGTCTTGCCCACTCCGGCAAAGGTGCACTTTGCGGGGTCGCCTCCGGCCTTGAGGACGCGGAAGAGCTCTCCTCCCGAAACGATATCGAATCCACTCCCAAGACTGGCGAGGAGTCTCAGAACCGCAAGATTTGAGTTGGCCTTGACGGCGTAAGCGACCTCGTGGTCAACCCCTTCAAAAGCTGAATCGAGGCTGGTGTAGCGTTCGCGAAAAGTGGCGGAGGAGTAGACATACAGGGGAGTGCCGAATTCGTCAGCGAGATCAGCCAGCGAGACGTCTTCGCAGCAAAGCTGACCCTTGGAATAGTGGAATGAGTGCATTGCGAGGTGGCGTATCCTCGATGAGGCCCGGGGGCTGTCAAGACCTCAGAGATTAACAAAAATACTGGGATTGAGAGAAATAATGAGCATTTTACGGAACAAAGGGTCTGTTAAAAAGTGAAGTCGACTGATCGGACGGGTAAATTTGGCAAAAGCAGTGTCCTTTTACAGGCACCCGGGCCTAATGCAGCCACCATCGGAGTGGTCCTCATGGTGGGGACACACCTTTTCATTTGGGGGCTTTTCTGGCGGGGAGGACCGGAGTTGATTGCGGCGATTTTTTACCAATGGGGAGGTCTTTCTTGGGAAGGGGCGGCCTCGGGTCGAGTTTGGCAGTTGGTGACGCATGCTTTTCTGCACGGGAACTTCCTCCATCTCGGCATCAATGCCTTCCTCTTCTACTAC
>JALQTQ010000367.1 GCA_023263995.1 Akkermansiaceae bacterium
TTCCGCGTTCTTCAGTTTGTTCCGTGGTTCCTTATTTCCCCACGAGGCCGTTTTTTAGAACCATTTCTGGTTTGTCGGGGCCGACCTTGATGGTGTGGGGGTCCTTGGAGTAGACGGGCAGTTTGCCTTTCGGGGCCTTCACGCGACGGGTGTAGAGGATCTCCTTGGTCTTTTCGTTGATGACCTGGATCACCGGATTTTTGAGGTCGGTTTCGTAGTCAAGCTGTCCCACCGCCTTGCGACCGTCGTTGTCGAGCGAGTTGAAGGTGATCGGCCATCCGGGGAACTGGGCGTTTTTGGGATCCTTGGTGACGTCGGAGAAACGTTGGTAGCACTCGAAGGTCACTTCGCCGGTCTTCTTGTTGAAGCGGGAGAGGCCGTAGCCATCGGCCCTTTGCTTCTCGTCCTGACGGTTGGTGGGATTGGCGTAGGCCAGCATGGTGATCTTGTTGCCGAGGCCGTCGAGGTAGTTGCCGGTCCACGGGAGCGGGGAGTCTTCGAGGGCGTTGGGGCCCGCCTTGGCATCGGCCGGATGCCACCAGCGTCCGTAGATCGTGTTGACGAGGGCGGGGGAGGTGAAGGCGTAGGGGCCGTCGTCGAATTCATCGATGCCGTGCCGCACCGTGACCGCGAGGTGCTGGTCGCCGCAGAGGTGGGTCGCGGTGGCGCGTCGGATTTCCCGTAGGGCCTTGTTGCGTCCGGTCTGGGGCCAGGCGTTGGAATCGAGATCGGCGAGGAGGCGGTTGGAAGGCGAACCGTGGATGTGGACCGCGCCGCAGAAGGCGGTTTGCGAGAGGACCACCTTTTGCTGGGCTCCGGTCCAGTCCTGCGACCACTCGTGGAGGAACTTGAGTTGGCGGTCACCGAGGAGTTTCAGTCCGGGGACATCGACCGACCTGCGGTCGTACGAAGGGTCATTGATGTGGTCGGGGCGGGGGCCCATCTTGGGGATCTTGCCCTTGGGTCCGCTCTTGAACTTGCGGTCCTCGAGGATGGCGAAAGAAATGCCGCCGTAAGTCAGGTCGGTGAAGTAGACCGTGATGCCGCGCTTGATCGGGGCGGGATCGACCGGGTCTGGAAGGTGCCAGGTCTGCTGGCGTTGCACCATGTTGACATAGGCGGGCGGGTAGAAGTATCCCCCGGCGGGGCCTGCCGAGGTTTCGGCCTGGATGCCGCCCTCACCCCAGAGATTGGCTTGGCCCACATCGTGGTCATCGGGGATGGTGATGGTGGGGCGGTCGCGCATGACGTCGCGGAACTGGAGGCCGAATTCGAGCCAGCCGGTGGTGTGCTGGGTGTGGTGGTAGGTCTGGTCGCCCGCAAAGAAGAGGAGGTCGGGATCCTGGGCGAGGAGGTTCTTTACGATGAGGGGGCGGGGTCCGGTGGTGCGGGAGGAATTGCAGGAAAGATTGCCCACCACGATCGTTTCCTTGTCGAGCGGGTCGCGGCGGATCTTGCCTTCAAAGGTAGCCTGGTCGCCGTGGCGCAGGCGATAGGGGGTGTCCTTGCTGGCATCCCAGCCGGTGAGGTGGAAGTGGGCCGACCAGCCGGGGTAGCGCACTTCCTCCTTGGCGATTTCCTTCCAGGCTCCGCCTTCCTTGATCTCGAGGCGGACTTCTTGGGGCTCCCCGGGTTTCAGGGGAAAGAGCTGGGCGGTCATCTTCACCGTGCCCTTTTCGAGGGTGTAGACCGCGAAACCGATGACCTCGTTGCGCGGCACGTCGAGGTTGATGAGGGCATTGCGGCCCTTCGGTTTCCCCTGCCGGGTCCACCAGTCGGCGGTGGCGCGGTTGTCAAGAGCCGGAAACTTTTCCCCGAAGATCTCGGTCGAGGTCGGCAGGGAATCGGGGACGACTTTGGCTGAAAGTGAGGAAAGGGCCAGCAGGGTGAGCAGGGGGAACTTCATGTCAGGGAAGCTAGCAGTCCGGCAGAAAGGTGACAACCGTGCAGGCGGGCTTTGAAATGACCGGCATTTTTCACAGGGCTCAAGTCGTGGCGTCAGCAAGTGTCGCAATTGGCTTCCAGAATCATGATCCGAACAGGAGGGCAAGCCCCCATGGAATGCCACCGTGGAATTGACAGGACCCAAGAATAACACTAATTCCGTGTCACATGAAAAACGTGACAATTACCCTTGAGGAGGAGGTCTTGAGGTGGGCGAAAGTGACGGCGGCCCAGCAGGACACGAGTGTCTCCCGCTTGTTGGGCGAAGAGTTGCGGCGGAAAATGTTGAAAGAGCGCGAGTATGAGCGGGCCCGACGACGTTTCCAGTCCCACGGGGTACAGGCCCTGAAACCTGCCGGAGAATCCTACCCTTCCCGGGACAGCCTCTATGAGTGACTTCGTCTTCGTCGATACCAACATTTTTCTCTACGCCAGGGACGCCTCCGAACCCAAGAAGCAAGAGGTGGCGGCTCAGCGTTTGAGCGAACTTTGGGACGAGCGGAATGGCCGACTATCGGTCCAGGTCCTCAACGAGTATTTCGTCAATGTGACGCAGAAGCTTGATCCCGGCCTCTCGCCGGATGAGGCTTGGGATGACGTGGAGGCCTTGTCGGTCTGGGAGCCGCTGAGCATGGACTTGACCCTGCTTCAGCGGGGATTTGCGGTGCAGCGTCGCTATGGGCTTTCGTGGTGGGATTCCCTGATTGTGGCCGCTGCCGAGGCGGCCGGGTGCGATACCATCCTGAGCGAGGATTTGGCGGATGGGGAATTGTATTTTGGAATCACTGTGGAGAACCCATTTCGGCATCTTGGTTGATTTCCCGGAGTGGGCACTTCCGGTGGAGCAGTTGGCCCTCGATTCCGCTCCACCCACGGCCAAAAACGATGGTGCAGCTATTTGTCCCAGTCTGCTTGACGGACCGCACTAAAACATGTGTCCCAAG
>JALQTQ010000368.1 GCA_023263995.1 Akkermansiaceae bacterium
CATCTCGCCGGATTCAGCTCTCCTCATCGGGAAACACGGGGACCGTCTCGACGATATCCAGTATCTCGTCAACCGCATTGCCCGTAATGCTTACGAGGACGCTCCGCGGTATCGCATCGATTGCGACGGATACCGAGCGGAGCAGGAGCAGCGGGTGGCCGACAAGGCCCTCCGCCTCGCCGAAAAAGTGCGTGAAACCGGCCGCGAGCTCTGGATGAATCCCATGAATTCTTACCACCGCCGCCTCGTGCACAACGCTCTGCTGGGAGAGGAGGATATCGAGAGTATCTCCGAGGACACCCGCGCCCGGAATAAGAAGATTCTCATCCGGCTCAAGTAGCCTCGGCTCATGGAGACCCACCGCCTCGTCCTCCCGGAAGATCTCAATCAATATGGGGGCCTCTTCGGTGGACGCCTTCTCGCTTGGGTCGACGAAGCCTCTTGGATTGCCGCCAGCCTTGACCATCCGGGATGTCGTTTTGTCACGATAGCAATGGACGAGGTGGTTTTCCGTCACAGCGTGCGCGAGGGGACCATCCTGACCATTCTCTCTGAGAGGACAAAGACCGGAACGACCTCGGTGACCTATCAGGCGCGTGTCTTTCGCGGGCGTCCCGACGAGAGAACGGCCATCTTTTCCACCTTCGTGACTTTTGTAAATCTGGACGAGACAGGAGCGAAATCACCCCTTAATCTTTGACGATGGCCGTTGGGATTCAGGAGTTGCTGGTGGTGTTGCTGACCGGGTTGAGTTCCCTCCCGCAGGTATTTGCCGGTCATCTCTTGGAGGTCTTCTGCAAGCTTCTTGTGCAGGTCGCCTTTCGGACTTCCTTAATTCTGGGAATGTGATTGATGTTTGAGGTTCGCGAGAAGCCCGAAATGGTCGAAAAGGCCATGTTGGTGGGCTTTTGTTTTGATAAGTCGGAGGAAGAGGAAACCCGTCTTCTCCTGACCGAGTTAGAGGAGCTGGTCGACACCCTTGGGATCGCGATCGTCGGGATGGAATTGGTCCGGGTACGCGATACCAACAAGCGTTTCATTTGTGGCACCGGTAAGGCCGACGAGTTGGTCGAGTTGGCCCGGGCCCGCGGGTGTGACTGCATCGTTTTTGACAACGAAATCTCCCCGATGCAGCAACGCAATTGGGAGGAACTCGCCGACATGACGGTCATCGACCGCGAGGAGGTGATCCTTGATATCTTTGCAAAACGTGCCCGGACGAGGGAGGCCCGCCTGCAGGTCGACTTGGCTCGGATGCAATACGCCCTCCCACGGATGGCCCGGATGTGGGGACACCTCGATCGTGAGGGGGGCGGGGGAACGGGTGCTGGTGGTGGAGGCGCAGCCCGTGGCATGGGCGAACAGCAGATTGAGATCGACCGTCGGCTCGCCCGCAAGCGCATTTCCCGGCTCAAGGCCGAGCTCGAAGAGGTCCGCAAGCAACGCGCGACCCAGCGCAAGGAACGCGAAAGCAACAACATTGCCACCGCCGCCATTGTCGGCTACACTAATGCGGGCAAATCGACCCTGCTCAACAAACTGGCGGGCGCGGCAGTGATGGAGGCCGATATGCTCTTTGCCACCCTCGATCCAACCACCCGCCGCATCGAGCTGGCCGACGGGCAGGACCTTCTCCTCAGCGACACCGTGGGCTTTGTGCGCAACCTGCCCCACCGCCTCGTGGAATCCTTCAAGGCCACCCTCGAGGAGGCGGTGCTGGCCGACTTTCTCATTCATGTGCTCGATGCCTCCTCGCCCGAAATCATCGACCACTACCAGACCACCCGGCGGGTTCTCGCCGAACTGGGGGCTGACGAAAAGCGGGTGGTGGTGGTCCTCAACAAAATTGACCGCATCGAGGATCCGAGCGTTCTCAATGGCCTGAGGTCCGAGTTTCCGGGAGCCTCCGAAGTCTCGGCTCTTTCAGGCGAGGGTCTGGGGGGGCTGGCTCTGCGATTCACCGATTTCCTCGCCGACCGGGTGCGGAAAGTCGTTTACCGCATTCCGCAGGCCCGGGGAGATCTTTCCGGTTTGATTTATCGTGAAGGCAAGGTGCTCGACACCGAGTATGAGGGGAACGACATCCTCCTCACTGCCATTGTTCCCAAAAGCCTCGAAGGCCAACTGTCGGATTTTTTGGTTTCGTGAGTTTTACCCGGAGCCGAAAAGTTTGGTGGGCTTCGGTGGCCAGTTTCGCGATCGGGAGGAGTCATCCGATGATCCCGGTCTCGATGCTCGCGGGCTCGCTGAAAAAAAACGATTCTCTCGCCTTTTTCCTTGTTAGGTGGGTTGGCTTCATTAGAAAACGGTCGTCCCGCAAACGTAACACACATCAATGAACAGATTTTTTCTCACAACCAGCGTGTTGATTCCGGCTCTGATGTCCGCTGCCGGAGCAGCCACCATCGGGGTGAACTTCACCGACAGTCAGGATGTGCCTTTCGGGGCTTCGGTGGCCGGGGCTCCGGGGTATGAACAAGGGAACTGGAATTTCATGGTCACCGATTGGTCCGGAAATGCAGGGAACGACACCGTGTTTTCCAGCCTCGTCACCTCCACGGGTGCTCCCGTGACCGAGCTGGAAAATGTCGCTTACCCGAATCACAGTGACCCGGTCCATTTTGACGCCGCCAATACCTGGCGATCCGGGGCCGGCAATGGTGATGCCAATGCGACCCTGATGAATGGCTATCTGGACGACGGGACTGACAACCAGCCCTATGTGAATCTTTCCCTCAGCTCGTCGGTGACGGAAGCCACGATTGTTCTCTATTTCAACGGGGATGTGCAAAACGGTCCTGTCGGGCGCTACTGGCTTGAAGAATGGACTGATCCTCTTGTTGAGGGGACCGTGATCACTGACCAAGTC
>JALQTQ010000369.1 GCA_023263995.1 Akkermansiaceae bacterium
AGCAGCCTCATCTGACCCACCTCAGCGATCGGGATGGCGACGGAAAAATGGATCATCGTGAGATCATCCTGACCGGGTTTGGGTGTGAGGATTCGCATCATTCTCTTCACGATTTCACTTGGACGCCGGGAGGAGATCTTCTTTTTCGTGAGTCGATTTTCCACCACAGTCAGGTCGAGACGGCATACGGCCCCGTCCGGGCCCGAAATTCCTCGTGGTTCCTTTACCGGCCGGAGAGCAAGCGACTCATCGCCTTTGGGTCCTACCCGAACACCAATCCGTGGGGAGTGACTTTTGATCGGTGGGGAAATCACGTGGCGTCTCATCCTATTTTCGCTTCGACCTTTCACGCCACCAATCCGGCTTACCCGCGAGGGGTGCTTCCGGGGAATGGTTTCCGGCAGGAACCGGGGCAACATGCTCCGGCGAAAGGGATGCAGGCCTACTCGGGAACCTGCGGGCATGATTTTGTCTGTCACGATTTTTGGCCAAAGGAGATGCAGGGGGGCTTCATCAAGGCACGCTACAAACCGACCAACCGCATTGAGTTCCACCGGTGGGTCGACAAGGAAGACCACTTTGCCGAGGAGTATCAGTTTGATCTGATCTTCTCGACCAACTTATCCTTCATCCCGGTTGACTTGAATTTCGGGCCACGGGGGGCGTGTTATGTCTGCGACTGGTATAATCCGGTCAAGGGGCATGCCCAGTATTCCCTTCGTGATCCCCGACGTGATCGCAAGGCCGGACGAATCTGGCGGATTGTGCCGAAAGGGGCGAAGCTGCCGGCGGCTCCGGAAATCGCGAAGGCGTCGATTGATGAACTTCTGGAGCATTTAACCTCGCCTCATTACCGCACGCGTTATCGGGCCAAGCTGGCATTGCGGGTTCGTGATCGCGGGGAAGTGGTGGCCCGCCTCAACCGCTGGCGAAAGCAACTGGAGGATCCGCGTCATCAGCTTGAGGCCCTCTGGTTGCAGCAGGCCCTTGGTTTCTGGTCGGCGGAGGACATTCGTTTTCTTGGAGGGGTGATCCGGGGCGAAGACCCTCTCGTGGCAGCATCGGCGTTTGGGGTGCTCCGTTTCGCCGACGTTCCATATGGTGAGGTCATCGAGCTTTTGGCCGACGGAGTCCGGCATTCCTCTCCCCATGTACGACGGGAGGCAGTCCTTTGTGCCAGCTACCGGGTGGGCTCGGGTAGCAACCCGGCACCGGAATTGGCCGGGATGACCGAAGAGCAACGGAGAGGCATGGTCCGGGCGGTTCTGCCGGTTCTCGAGCGGGCGGCCGGAGTGCATTTGCGCTATGCCATCCGTTCGGCTCTCACATCGGAGGCCTTGCGTCCGTGGTGGACCGAGGAAGTGGAAGGAAAGCTCGCCAATCTCAAGTCGGAGGTCCCGGCGGCCCGAGAGAAGCTGACCCGGGAACAGAAGGAGTTTGATCGACAGAAGGGGCTCCAGACGGTCCGGATCGGCGCGATTCCCGAGCGTCTCTTGTTTACCAAAGACACGTTTGAGGTGGAGGCTGGTCAGCCCGTGAGGCTGATCTTCACCAACCCGGATGCCACCGAGCATAACTTGCTCATTCTCGAGGCGGGCACTCCGGTCGAAGAGATCGGGCTTGCTGCCAACGACATGGCGAGGTCCCCGGAGGGCGCCAAAAAGAACTACCTCCCGGACGATAAGCGCATCCTTCAGGCAACCAAACTTCTGAAGACTGGTCGCAGCGAGACCCTGCGCTTTGTTGCTCCCAAGAGGCCCGGCAACTATCCTTTCGTCTGCACCTTCCCGGGGCATTGGACGGTCATGCAGGGAGTGATGACGGTGAGGTGATGGGGATTTTACTCGCGCTCCTTGCTTTGCGTTGGCAGCGGGGTGTGGGCCTCCTCGATGTGGGCCAGCATCATTTTCACGATCTCGGGCTTCTCGGCTGCCAGGTTCTTCTTTTCAAAAGGATCGGTGCTGAGGTCGTAGATCTCGAGATCGGTCATGGCACTCCCTTTTTTCAGTTGCCGGTAGGCTTTCCAGTGGTCCTTTCGCACGGCTTGCGAAAAGAGGGTCTGCCTGTCGCCCTTGCAGAATTCAAAATAGAGGAACTCATGTTTCTTTTGTGTTTCGGTTCGTCCTTGCAGGACGGGTAGGAAGGAGAGGCCTTGGGCTTGTGTTGGGACTGGTTGTCCCACGATCTCGCTCATGGTGGGGAGGATGTCCCAGAAGGCGCTGAGATGGTCGCTGGTGGTGCCCGCTTGGATCACCGCGGGCCAGCGAGCCAGCATCGGGGTGCGGATCCCGCCCTCGTGCATGTCGCGTTTCATGCCGCGTAGTCCGCCGGTCGAGTTCCAGAATTCCGGTTTGTGTCCACCTTCGCGGTGTGCGCCGTTGTCGGAAGCGAACATGACGAGTGTGTTGTCGGCGATGTCATACTTTTCCAGAAGATTGAGGATTTCGCCGATTTGGTTGTCGAGGTTTTCCATCATGGCGGCAAAACCGGCGACTGGGTTGATCACATCCGGGGTCTTCTCCCCGGGGCCGGCCCCGTATTTTCCGATGGTCTTGTCGAATTGCGGAAAGACCTTGCGCCACTTTTCATGAACTTCCTTCGGGGCATGCATCGCGGCGTGGGGAACGGCGGTGGGGATGTAGCAGAAAAAGGGGGTCTTCGACTTGGCGTTTCGATCGATGAATTTCTTCGCGTGCTCCATGATGAGGTCATGCACGAAGGTCCCTTCTGTGAGGGAAATCTCTTTTCCGTTATGGACGTAACTGGTGGGGTAATAGGTGTGCGCGATGCGCTGGCTTTTCCAGCCGACGAATTCATCGAAGCCGTGGGTGAGAGGGTTCTGTCGGCCGTTCA
>JALQTQ010000036.1 GCA_023263995.1 Akkermansiaceae bacterium
GAACTTCCCGGGGCCTCCAACCGGCTGACCCTGAAAGCCAACCTCGACGAGGTCACCTGGACGTCCTCCACTCTCAAGATCGACAACAACACCATCATCCTCACCCCCGGCACCCACCAACTCACTCTCACCCACCCCCCCACCAACCAATCCATTGAATGCCGGATCGAGGTGGAGGAGCTCTGATGCTCCAGTCTGCGTTGAGGAGTCACTTCGCGTTTCAAAAATCCGCGCGACAGATCGCAGACTTCGGCAATCGTTCCCCATGACAACCCACCAAGCCGCTTTTCACGGCTCCCTTCTTGCCGACGCCTTCGCCATGCCGGTTCATTGGTATTACGACCGAGAAGCGCTCGACCGCGATTACCCCGATCTTTGCGACTTTCGCGCCCCGCTGCCACATCACCCCGACAGCATTCTATGGCGTTCCAAGTTCACGCCCCTCAACGAAAAAGCCGATATTCTCCACGACCAAGCCCGTTTCTGGGGCCAACGCAACATTCACTATCATCAAAACCTCCGGGCCGGTGAAAACACGGTGAATTTCAAGCTTGCTTCAGCTCTCTACGAACAGACCAAGGAGCACGGCCACTACGAGCCCGAACGCTGGGTTCGCCATTACATCAAGTGCATGCTCACCCCGGGCTGGCATCGCGATACCTACGTCGAGGAATACCATCGTGCCTTCTTCAACCGCTACGCCGCCGGCAAGGACATTCTCAAGTGCGGGATCTCCGATGAACACATCGGTGGTCTCGCCACCGTCCCCGCGCTCCTGGCCGCGCTCCCCGCAGGCGACCACCGGCAAACGATTAAAACCCACGTCACCCTCACCCATCGCCATTCCAACGTCCTGCGCGCGGCCGATTGCCTCACCCGACTCTTGCAACACCTCGCCGAAGGCACGCCACTCCGCAATGCCCTGATGACCCAGGCCGGGGACTGGTTCTCCACCCGTAAGGCCGAAAGCTGGTCCCGCAAACCCGACCGAGTGATCATCGGACAAAAGCTCAGCCCGGCCTGCTACATCGATCAATCGTTTCCCGCCTCACTTTACCTTGCATGGAAATACCACGACGATTTTCCGGCCGCTCTCATCGCCAACGCCAGGGTCGGCGGCGATAACTGCCATCGCGGCGCGGTCGTTGGTTCTCTCGTCGCTGCCGAAGTCCATCGCATCACCGGCACCTTCAACCTCCAACCGAAATTCCCTCAGCCGACCATCCCATGATCCAAGAAAAGACCTGCCAAAACTGCGGACGCACCATCACCTGGCGCAAGAAATGGGAGAAATGCTGGGACGAAGTGAAATACTGCTCTGCCCGCTGTCGCCAAGAAAAGCCCGATCCCATCAACCAGAAACTTGAGAACGCCATCCTTGACCTTCTCACACAACGGTCCGCCGCCGCCACAATCTGCCCCAGCGAGGCCGCCCGTGCTCTTTTCCCGGATGAGGAATGGCACGAGCACATGGAACAAACCCGGCAAGCCGCCCGTCGTTTGGTTGCAAAAGGAAAAATCGACATCCTCCAGAAGGGTCGCGTTGTCGATCCCTCCACGGCAAAGGGACCGATTCGTCTTCGGCGAAAAAAAGATCGGAGCGAGGTGACGGGATGATGCCCCACTCACCATCGCTCAATTACTCTTCCTCCCCGAGTTCTTTGTCGGGAGCGGATTGATCATCATCGGTCTTGAGGCGAGTCAGGCGCATTTCGATGCGACGCGCCCGGGCATCATCTTGTCTGAAATCTTTGGCTTCGGGATTTTCCTTAGCAACAGGCAGAATGGTTTGCCCCGCTGAGTAGCAGCGAATCTGGACCCTCTGTAAAACAGCCATTTCGACGTGCCTTCCCTTGTCCTCATACTCCTCTTTTACAAACGCACTCCACTGATGCCTCACCGCCAAGGCCCGAAGCA
Organism: Akkermansiaceae bacterium; assembly: GCA_023263995.1. Taxonomy (GTDB): domain Bacteria; phylum Verrucomicrobiota; class Verrucomicrobiia; order Verrucomicrobiales; family Akkermansiaceae; genus SW10. The sequence goes on from JALQTQ010000036.1 coordinate 1,918, forward strand.
AGCCGAGGTCGTTGTTCGAGCCCGGTTTGAGTGCAGATATCGAGGACTTCTCCTCGCTCAGGACGCTGGGAAGCTGTCGATCAAGATTACCGCCCCCGGAGAGTGGAGTTCCGTCGGTATGTCCAATGATTTCAAGAGTATCGACCTTCACTCGGCCCTCTTTTTCTCGATCAATTATTTCTCTCGCCAACCGGTCGAACTCGTTGTCACGCAGGCCCTCGACGAAGTCCTGCTTCATGAAGCTGCTGCCTTTGGCAAATCGATATTCTTCCTTCTGTTCACTGATCTGAATGATGGGCGGCTTGTCGTTTAGCTGTCGACGCAGATCAAGATTCTCCGCAATAATGGCCTCGATGTCTACTCCCTCAGCAGTGCGGAGGACCTTTTGGAGACGTTCTAATTCCTCTTCCAGTTTCAGAAGCTGGGATTTTAGTTTACGATTCTCTTCCTGAAGCTTGAGAAACTCTTTCCTTGACGAGTCAAGTCCGGTCAATTTTTTGATCTCAGAATCGAGAATGCGGATCCGTTCGGCAGCCATGCTGCAGGTCTCATCGACAGCGACCACCACCTCATCAGGTGTCTGAGTGGTGCGAATGGGTTCAAGGCCGAGGATCTCCCTCAGCTCGTTGACAGGCCTTCGGATTTTTCCAAGGTCCTGTCCGACCGCAACGATGATCGCCTTCTCCGAGGCGACATTGTTCTTTGGGAGTAGCGCGAAGAAGACGGCGGCCAGAATCGCGATCGCGATGATGAAGAGCGTGATGAATAGATCACTGACGCTCGGCCAATAGCCCGGGGAAGGGTTCTCGTCTTCAATGTCTAGCATGCGGTATCCTATCTCTTCCTGCGGAGTCTGGAGAACCAGCTGGATTTCTCCTTGGGTGCCGAAGTTGCTGATTCCGCGGCATCCATCAGGGACCTACGCGAAGTCTCCAAATCAGACGCCGACTTCTTGAGGTCCTCTATAGGTTTAGCCAGTGCCGCTTCAGACTCTGCCTGCTGCTTCCTGATGGCCGCCACGGCGGTGGTTTCAACCTCGGACTTGGTGGTAATCAGTGTTTTCAGCTCCTGAACCGCCTTGGGGATCTCCGCGCTGGCTGTGCTCAATTCATTCAGCTTCTCCGCCGTCTGCTTCCGGACTTCTCCGATGACCCGGTCGCCCTCCTCCTTGTTCTCAGTGCGGAACTTATCGACACTGGACTGCAGGAGTTGAAGACCCTGGGACACTGCTCCCTTCGCGGCATCGACCATGGTCTTCGGTGCGTTGCTGATTCCCGTTCGGAGCTGGCCTAGCAGGCCTTCGACCTCCTCCTTGTGCTTCGCGTGGTCCGTCCCGATCGTGTCGACCTTTGTTGAGAGCTTCTCGACGACGCCGACGAGATGCTCCCGGTCCTTGCGGTTCTCCTCGCCGATCGAAGACACCTCAGAGGTTAGGGAGTCGAGCGCCTGGGTGGTTCGGTCAAAAATCCACTCAAAGCCAGATACCGCCTGATACATCGGGGAGTTCGGACCAAGAGTGCGGGTGATGCCGTCGGCGATGGACTTCGAGCGGGCGGAGAGTTTCTTCGCTGCCTCGTCGCTTTGCTCCGCCGTGGCCTTGAGGGCCTCGACGGCCGGCGTAATGCCGGTCACGAGCTTCTGCAGCTCCGCTACCACCGACCCAAAGCCCTCCTCTCGCCTCGAAATGTCCTCTGAGAGCTCCGAGAGGATTCGTTTTACATCGGAATACTCCTGGGCGATCGAGCTCGGGCGGTATCGGGGGATCAGGCTGCTGATCGCAAATCGGTCGAGCTGAAGGGTGAACTGATGGAGCGAGAGAGCGTAGCAACCGCGGCAGAAGACCACGAAAACCGTGCCGCCGAGGGCGATAAGGCTGGGCCAGAAGGCGTCGCCCAGGTTGTTGACCAGCGAATTGACGAGAGCGGTGCTCTGGGCCACCTCCTGAAGCTCTCCGCTCGAGGAAACCTGAAACTGAAATGCCTTCAGGATGGGGTGGACGGATGACAGTGTCCCCACAATACCGACCACCAGCAGTAGCCCAGCGATTCCCGCACTCAGTCTTGCCGAGCCGCGGGCCCGCTCCCGTCGGGCCACAAGCACATGCAACTCGGTGAGCGATGTGGCACGCCCTCCAAGCCAGGCTGACCAGCAGGCCCGGATCGAGTCGGCGATGCACGAGTCCAGACTGATGCCGCGGGTGCGGAGCCACTTGGATAGCTCGACTTCGTCAGTCGTAAAAGCACCTTCCCACACCTCGTCCGCCGTCAAGGCAGTCCTGGCTCGGCGAATGCTCGCTCTCTCTCTGCCGATGGCCAAGCAACCTCGGAAGGCGGCGACACAGCCGAGCAGAGCAAGTCCAAGGGCGACGGTGGACCAAATCAGTGGTGGGCCTGAGGGGATAGTCATGGATTGGATTATGGCTTCGCTACCCAGACCTCAGCCCTGCGGTTCTTGGCTTTGCCGGCTTCGGTTCCGTTCGTGTCCACCGGGAAGGCCGGCCCCAACCCGCCGGATCGTGTATCCACTTGCGAGCGCCGCAGTTCCTTGGCGACTTCTTCAGCGCGGTCCTTGGAGAGCGGCATGTTGATCTCAGGGCCTCCGTCGCTATCGGTGAATCCGAGGATCACGACCTTGTAGTCGGGGTAGTTGTTGGCCACGAAGCGGGGGAGTCGCTCAAGGTCCGCCTGAGCCTTTATGTCCAGGTCGGACTCCCCAACCTCAAAGCGGAAGTTGGTGGAGAGGCGGATTGCGGAGCTCACCCGATCGACGCCAAGAGCCGCGCCGAGGGCGGCCAGAATCGCGGGCGGAACATCGCCCTGGATGGGACGAAGCCGAAGGTCAATGTAGCCCTGTTCCGCCACGATTTTCTGCCCATCATTCGAGGTGCAGAATTTGATCAGCGACAGGGTTTCCGGGGATGGATTCGGCGTGGTCCAGGCAACGATACGGAAACTAAATCGGTAGTCCTCGGTCGCGATCGTGAAAGGGCTCGGTTTCAACGAAAGAGCCTCCGGGGAGGGCTTCACCGCCAGTCGCTTGGCCCTCAAATTCACTCCCTCTTCGTGATAGTGGCTGAGGGCCAGCAGACCTTTGTCAGTCAGGGCTGCCTCTTCACCCGACAAGTCGGAAGCCGTCCCCGTGCTCAGTCCGAACAACTGCGCCCGGGAGCGAATCGGCGAGCCCTCGGGTCCGGCTCCCAGCTTCAGAGGAGTAGTCGCTCCCATTTCAAAGGTGTCCAGCGCGTTGTCGGGGTGCACCAGAAGAGTCATGGCATCGAGAGCGATCACCTCGGCGACAGAGCGGGAAGATTTCAGGTCTTGTCCAAACTCCGACGGATCCCGATCGGAGAAGAACACTTTGATCTCACCAGCTGCCAGGCGCTTGAACCCTTCGTTCGCGGTGACGGGCTCGACCAAAATCTTTCCGATTGAAGCGCTTTCGATGAAATGTCGACCCTCTGGCCCCTCCATCGAATCAGCCTCGGACCACCCACTGACGAGCGGAGCAACCAGTGCACCGGCTAGGTCACTGGAAGTCGCTACGATAAGATCTGCCTCTGCGGGTTGGAAGGGGAGATCTGGCGGCGGGATGAAAGCAGTGAGGGAGGCCTTGGTCGCCTCAAGAGACGAAAGGCAATCGGCCAGAGCCTTCTTCAGCTCCTCACCTTCAGGGCTTTTCGTCGCGGTCCCGCCGGCAGCGATCTTCCGGGCCCGACTCAAGGTGGAATCCACATCCATGAGGAACTCGTCGAACATCTGCGCGGATCCCGGGCTGCTCGTGTAGGCCTCCTCGAGCGCCTGTTCGCCGTCGCCCTCGAGTGTCTGCAGCTTATCGATCAGGCCACTTGCTTCGGCTGCCTTCACGCCAGAACCCGAATCAGGCTTATCGATCGACTCTGAGATCCCCTTGAACCTTCTCCGAGCTTCTCCGATGTCGGAGAGGACGCTGGCGACCTCGGCTTCATCCTTTGCCTGCAGAGCAGCCCTGGCCTTGCCCTCCAACTCTGAAGTGCTCCGTTTGAAGCCAGAGATACGGACGGTTGCCGGTTGTTCGGAAGCTGCGGGGGCAGGCCGGGATTCCAGCTCTGCCACCTTGGATTCGAGGGGGACGAGCCGTGCTTTCAGATCCTCCAGCTGCTGCGCGGAAGGATCGCCACCGCCCAGAATGGCGATGAGCAGGACCAGGAGCACGAGAACACTCACACCACCGTAGACGATCCAAGGCTTGCCGCCGGTGATCCCGGTAACAAGGGGCACGGGATCCTTGAAGTCGGTGCAGTTCGGATTGTCACAGGGGCAGGTCCATTCCGGCTGTTCTTTGACGATGTCCCTCTTGACGGACAGGGGACATTGCTGGCTGGGGTGGCCGCATCGGAAGTAATTGGGGATCACTGGTTTAGAATGGCTTTGATTTTATCGCGCTTCTCGACCCATCGCCCATACTCAGCGCCCGCCACTCCATGCTCCTTCTGCTGCTTGGCGTCCTCCTCGCTGACGAGAGAGTCGAGTCGCCCGCGCTCTTCAGGGCTCAGGCCAGCAACTGCTCCTTCGACGGCCTCGCACACTTTCGCTATGGTTCGGATGTCCGACTGCGCTTCAGCAGCCTCCATGCTGCTCCCGATCTGTTCGGGGCGAGGTCCGTCTTTGGTGGTGGTGAGCAAGATTACCCGCCCCTCAGCAGCCTCGATAAGATTGTTCCCGGTGCTTCCCGCAGGAATTTTTGAGCCCAGCCAGAGGGCCGCCGCCATGGAATTGCGACTCTCTGCCGGGGTCGGTAGCAAGAGGGGCGGGCGCTGACCCTCCTCACCACTGGGGTCAATGTTCGTGAAGTAGGCCTTGTCGCCGGCCTGGTCGCTCTTCATCGCGCTGTCGTAGAGCTTCGCGAGTCCGTGGGTGACCTTCGCGAATCTTGCTCCCATCCACGAGACCACAGAGAGAAGGCGGATCTGAGTCGGATCATCGTGGAAGTAAACCGCACGCACTGTGTTGTCGCCCGCAGGCATCAACGGAGCGACCATGTCCTTGAGGGCTTCGGCGAAGGGATGACCCGCACTGGGTAGTCCCAGGAGGAGGGCTTTGCGGGGCATCTTGGGCATGTTGGCATCCCCCCGAATGTCCTTAGGCTCCAGCTGGCTGGAGTCGATCTTGATGCTGCAGGTCGCACTGTCGATGAAGCCCTTCAGCTCCCGCTTGAAGCCCTCCTGATCCTCGTTATAACGCTGCTGCAGGGTGTCCAGGAGCGCCGAGGTGAGGACCGGCTTGCGGTCTTCCTGCTGGACAATCGAGTCGTGAATCTGTTTCGCCCTCTCGTAGGCGATTTCATCGGTGCGCTGCCAGAGACCCTCCTCCCGCGCGCCTTCAATTCTTCCAAGTGACTGCAGTCGAGACTGCCCGAGAGTCGGGAAGATCGCGTTCTCGATCATTCGACTGCCGGTGTTTCGCAGGTGGTTTTCCTGAGTCCGCAACGTCTTGATAAAGGATTCCAGGGCCTCGTCGGAGAGCTCACATTTGTTTGCTACATCGTCTTCATGCAGATTGCGGAGCGCGAGGCGGAGCTCATCCCGGCGCACCTTGGCCTTTGTGTGCCAGGCCTCGAATTTGTCGACACACCGCCGAAAATCTCCCTCGAGTTCCCCAAGGTGAACCGCCAGACGATCCAGCATCTCTTGGTCTTCCCTGACGGCTCTCGACCTCAGGTCGCTCTTCAGGAGATTCAAGAGATCTCGTTTGTGGGCTCGGGCGAGATCGGTTTGCCTGAAGGGGCGTGAGAAGGCCGTCATCTTGGCACACTCCGACTTCCGTGCCTCCATTCGGGCGCGCAGGGCGCTGTTGTCGGGGCCGACCGCCTTCTCGCTGTTGTTCCGGTTCCGAATCGACTCCTGGAGAGCGAGGAGAGCGTCGGGGACATAGGAGAGTCCGAGCGGACTTGCGTTCCGTGTCCACGCGCCACGGACGGCGTCCTGGATCGCGGAGATCAGCTCCGTGACACTTTCTTCCCTCGTTTTGGCGAAACCCTTGAAGAGTTCTTCTACCCCTTGGCCACCGACATGGGTCGAGTAGCGCTCTTTCAGGCGCGTCTCGTAGCCGTCGAGGTCAAGGTCCTTGAACCCCTCCTTCTTGATACCCTCATGAACCGCATCGAGGTCTGCCTCCATGGATGTGGCGATCTCGGCCAGTCTGGAGTTCTCAATCAGAAACCGCCCCACCGTGGCATCGAGCGACTTGACCAAGTCGTTCTGGCCCGATTGCGCCGCCGGCAGTCGTTCGCCAAGAAACCCGGATTCGTCGTTCCAGTTCTGGTAGAGCATCTGGCGGAAGCTCGATACATAGAGTTCGTTCGCCAACAGGTCGTGGATCTCTTCCGTTGGCACCTCCCAGCGGCGCATCCCCGAACTTCCAAAACGGAAGCTGCGCAGGAGATTGCCAAGCGGTTCGCCGGGATACCCGGGCTGTCGGTCTTCGCCCGTCAGTGGCTTCTGTGAGGCTTCGTCGAGATTGCCGCTGCAGTAGGCAAAGATCCGCTCGAAGGCGGACTCGGCGACGATCTGGTGCTGCTTGGTCAACTTCAGCCTGCTATTGCGGTCATTCAGGCCCGTGCTCAGCAGGATCTGTGTGAAAGGCTCGGCGCCGTTGTAGGTCTCCCCCGCATGGCTTGAGCCCAGCAATGTGGGCTTCAGCTTGCCGCAGGCCAGGGCGTTGAGGTCGCGGAGGGCCGAATACTGGTTCTGGTGGAAGTAGCCGACCTGAGCCTCTTGGAAGTCTTCATCGGTGACATAGAGGTATAGGAAGATTGGGAATCCATCATCAACGGCCGCATTCGGGTAGCGGGTACGAAGCATGGTAACGAGGTCAACAATCGAGCCACTTCCCGTGCCGCCGGCCAGAGAGGCAAAAATGTGGATGGCGCATTGGTTCCCATTGGTGGTCAGTTCGCCAATCTTCTGGTCACAAACAGCGTGTTGAATGTTGTCGGCGTTGCTGGCGAACAGAAGTCGACCAAGCCGCCGCCGCTGATTCGCCCCTTGAATGCCCTGGGCTCCTTCGAGAAATTTCTCAAGAAGCTGCGTGTCACCGATCCACGGGCTGACATCAGGCTTCAGAGCCAAAGCATTGACCTGGAGATCCTGACCGTCGTCCTTGAGATAAAGAAACGACGAGTCATCGAGACGGAGATTTTTCCCGAAGTGAGTCCAGTTCTGGCGGTTGTTGGTGACGTCGCGACTGGAGTCGATGTAGAGGAAATCCCAGCGATGGCCGGCATCATGCAGGGACTTCGCATCCTCATCGCGTTGGTCGAAAACCTTTCGGAGTTCTGCAATGCTCTTGCCTCCCTGGCCGCCGAGTCCGATGAACAAGTGGTTCTTCATAATGAATGGGGGATAGTCTTCGTTTAGCCTTTGGGATCGACCTTGATGTCCTTGATGGCACCCATGGGGATGAGGATCGCTGGTAGGAGCAATGAGATTACCAGCAGCCAGTTGGAAGCTGTCTTCAGATCCTTTAGCCTTGGCTTCAGTTGGTCGTGGGCAGTGTCGAGCGCGTGGTTAGCCTGCAGTGTCGCGGCGGTCTTGCTCCACTCATTGTCTGCCGGGACTACGGTAGGATAGCGACTGGCATCGAACTGAACGGCGTCCACAGCTTCGGTGGCGATTTCGTTCGCGCTCTTGGTCGACAGCGGCGCGCCGATCACAAATGGCATCTTGGTGCGGAGAGCCGACCGTGTTTCCTCAGCGGCAGCCGAGGCGAGGGCGAACGCCTCTTCAGGATTGTTGAGGCGGATCTCGTTGCCGGCCTGGTCAGGGGGTGTCAGTCCTTGCTGTCCACCCGAGGTCGAAAGCTGGGTCCACGCGGAGCGCAGGACGGAGCGATTGAAGTGGCCGGAGCTGGCGATGGACCGGGCAAGCGTCGTGCGTTGCTCCTTCATCCAAGACTCCACCCTTGAGACCCCCCGCAGATTGAATACGGAATAGGCGCAGAGAATGGCGAAGAAGGCAACCATGAACAGGGAGCCGAGATGCCCGCCAAGCCCCCATTCGCGATTCCACATCTTCCCCCATAGCAGGCCCAAGCCAATAGTGACTCCCAAGAAGGCAATGAGGATGTAGATCCAAGTTGCCGTATCAGGGTTCGAAACGTGGAATCGGAAAATAAACTCAAATAATTCAAACCAAGTCATGACCCGTGTATGTTAAGTGTTTCGTAGGCTCCAAATAATCAGTTGCCGGAAACAATGCCGTTGACGTCGACACCTTCTCAGGAATCCGCGTAGAGGTGTAAAGATTTTTCTCTGACGCCCTCCTGCGGGCGGCGCAAACTTGCGCTGATTTTCCTCCGAGTGGACAAGACCGTGAAGGACACCATTCAAGGTAAGCGTCTCCAGGCAGCTCTGGACGAAAAAATTCTCCGACAACTCACAAATACATAGTGAGTTAGCCCTGCCCAGTAAATCCGCAGTCAATTAATTCCTTGGCACTGCGGGGCAGGTGGATATAAACCAAGGCTTCATGGATTGGCCAAAAACCAATGGAGCCTACGTGGACAGCCCTGATAGATCTCACTCCGCCTGGCAAGCCAACACGCAAAACTCCACCCCCCATACCTTTCCCGCCCCTTTTGCCTTGCTCCCTCATGAACAGCGCCGATCCGCGGTCTTTCTATCAAAAGCAATTCCTTTGCAACCAATTCCTTAGCAACTGTTTTGCTCTGGTCCGGGCATGACTCAAAACAGCTGATTGTGATTACGGAACTCAACATCGGGAGTAGCGACATCAGGCAGCTTTTGCCATCCTTTACCGACCGGCAGGCGGCCAGAGATATCGCTTGGCTGGAAGCCCTAAGACGGGCGGGTTTCTCCAGTTCAACGGCGACTCCGCACAGCCCCGGTTTCGATCGGTGCGGCGAATTGGGCGCAAGCTTCGAGTTACCGCCCTACTTTCGTATCGGGCGTCTTCGCTTCAAGACCAACAGCACTTCAGCATTTGGCGGTCAACGGGTCGAATACTTGGAGAACGTGAACTATCCGGCACTGATGATGTTCAGAGATAAGTCAGCAGTCCTTAATTTTTCACATCTGCCGCACGATAAAACCTCGCGCTTTGTGCAAATCTACTTGGCGCAAGCTTTCTGCAGCCTTGAGCCGATTGTGGTGAAGTGCACCGCAATCGATCTACAAAACTTCGGCGGAAGTTTCGCTTTGCTTGATGATGCGGTTCCCAGCTTGGAACTGCTGACAACCCCTAAGGCAGTCGATGCTTTTTTCGACAATTTGCCCGAGGACATGCGCCATCGCAACAAGGCAAAGGGCTACCGCTTTCCCTACCTTTACCAATACAACCGGACTCACCGAGAGTCCGCCTTGCCCTACCACTTCATTGTGGTGAGCTCCTTCGAGTCCGACCTCTCTAACGAACACAAAGTAGTATTAAATAGGCTGATCGCGAACAACAATGCCGCCAAAACCGGCCTCTACTTTCTTCTGTTGTTCGAGACTGAGAGTACCTTCCAAGCTCTGCGCAAGGCCAACAAAGAACTCGTGGCCATCACGGAATTTGCCTATAACGGTGGCCCCTCCAAGCTGGAGATCGTCGATCCCGCAGGTTTGAACACGGCGAAAGATGGCGTTCACCAGCATCTGATGGTTGCCCCGGATGTCCCCAATGAGAACGACCTGGACCGTCTCGTAACCTGTTGCAAGGGCCATCTCAACAGAAAGAGGCCCGATCCAGTGCGCCTCCCCTTGCCCCGCGCCCCACAGGAGTTCTGGACACACTCCGCCGTGGAAGAAAATTTGTATGCCAGGCATACAGCAAGAACTCGACCTCCTGTCGCAGGCTCGCAAGCTTCAACCCATGCCTCTGAAACCCGCACAGAATCGGGCTTCCAGCCTGATGAGGGTGTAATCGCCGCTCGAGGTGGCGAAGATGAAAACCGGGAATTCCCTGGGGCAGATTCATCGACCGAAGGGTTTTGCGAGGCGGCGGCGGATCAAGCCGGAGAAGGGGGCAGCCTCCGACCACGTCATGTCGCAGACGGTGAACGGCGAATTCCTCTTGGGGCCCAGCTTGAAAGCCGGGGGTTGTCTCAGGCGCACCCATCCCCTTTAATGCCTCCATGCCCGAAATCACCTGCCCGCTGTGCACCATGGAGGAAGTGCTGGAACACGAATTCAATCACGAGTGCGTGACCTGCGGCCATGAGTGGGAAAAGGAGGAAAAGGAACGGGAGGTCAAGGACGCCTTCGGCAACGTGCTCAAGACAGGCGATGTGGTGCAGATGATCCAGGACCTGAAACTCAAGGGCAGCTCGGACGTCCTCAAAAGCGGCACCAAGTCCAAGCCCATCCGCATCGTCGACGGTGATCACGAGATCGATTGCAAAATGAACGGCATCTCGATTGCCCTGAAGGCCCAATACGTGAAGAAGGTGAATCCCTCCTAGCGCCGGACTCATCGGCACCACACGACTGAATCTTCGATTTTTTGAGCAGATTTCCGCTCTTTGAGCGCTCATTGAGATTGAATTGAGCAAATTTTCACCCATTTCCATTTCCTGAAAAGCTTGCTTCTGAGTTTATTTCTTCTCATATTTTCCCTGTTTAAGAATTTTTGAGCAAAGAATGACTCACAATGATTCCAGCCTTCTCACCGAAACTCAACTGGAAGCCTTGATCGGCCAACGCCTCAAGGAGCGGCGGCTTCAGCGCAATTTGAATCAGACGGAACTGGCAGAACGGGCCGGCCTCGCCCGTCGCACCATCACCTCGATCGAGAACGGCAAGGGCTGCACCCTCGGCACTCTGATCCGGATCGTCCGAGCCCTCGATCTGGAACACCTCCTCCACGATCTCATCGCCCCCCTGCCCCCCAGCCCGCTCGCCATCCGTGAAGCCCAGCGCCTGGCCGAACCCACCCGCAAGCACGCCTCCAAGCGCCGCCAGCCCCCTTCCTCCCCGGGCACCTGGACTTGGGGTGATGAGACTCCATGATCTCGGCCAGCGTCATTCTCTACGGCACCGAGATCGCCTCGGTGGCCTGGGACCCCGACCGGCAGCTCGGTCTCTTCGAGTATGCTCCGGCCTTCCTGCGCAGCGGCATTGAGGTCTCCCCCATTCATCTTCCCCTCGGGGAAGGCGTCTTCCAGTTCCCCGACCTCCCCCGGGAAACCTTCAAGGGACTGCCCGGACTCCTCGCCGACTGCCTCCCCGACAAGTTTGGCAACCTTCTCATCGATCAATGGCTTGCCCGACAAGGCCGCTTCCCCGCCTCCTTCAATCCGGTGGAACGCTTGTGCTACCTCGGCAGCCGCGCGATGGGAGCCCTCGAATTCCTCCCGGCGCAACACCCGAACCTCCCCGACCGAGCCCTGGAAATCAACGCCCTGGTCCACCTCGCCAACACCATCCTCGCCGACCGGGACAGGCTCCGCACCACTCTCGTTCCCAAACACGAGGAGGACGCCCTTGCCGACATCCTGCGGGTGGGCACCTCGGCCGGCGGAGCACGCGCCAAGGCGGTCATCGCCTGGAACCCCGCCACCCGGGAAATTCGCTCCGGTCAGGTTCCCCTGCCCGATGGCTTCGAACCGTGGCTCATCAAATTCGACGGCGTCGCGGACAATGCCGACAAGGAACTGGCCGACCCGCTCGGATTCGGACGCATCGAATACGCCTACCACCTCATGGCGCGTGCTGCCGGGATCACGATGAGCGACTGCCACCTCCTCGAGGAAAACGGGCGCGCCCATTTCATGACCCGGCGTTTTGATCGCACTCCCGACGGCGACAAGCTCCACCTCCAGACCCTCTGCGCCCTCGGCCATTACGACTTCAACCTGGCCGGCGGGTATTCCTACGAGCAGGCCTTTCAAGTCGCCCGACGCCTCGGCCTCCATCAACCTGACCTCACCGAACTTTACCGACGCGCCCTCTTCAACATCCTCGCGCGCAACCAGGACGACCACACCAAGAACATCTCCTTCCTCATGGACCGCCGCGGCGCATGGCACCTCGCCCCGGCCTACGATGTCACCTACGCCTGGAATCCCGACGGACTCTGGACCAACCGCCACCAGATGTCGCTCAATGGGAAGCGCGACCATTTCACCCGCGACGACCTCCTCGCCGCCGCTGCCGCCGCCGATGTCAAACCGCGCAAGGCCCGCGAGATCCTCGACGGGATGATCGAAACCCTAACCCGATGGCCCACCTTCGCCGCAGAAGCCAAGCTCCCCTCATCCACCACCCGGCAACTCGCCCAGGCCTTCCGCCCCCTCTCCTGATCCGCCATTCCCCGCATCTCTCCTCGTGCATTTTTCCTCATCCCTGTCTATTTTCTCCCCGTGAACGAACTGATCGACGACGGAGACCCTCGGGCCAAGGTGGTCGGGCGACGGCGGCAAGAGCTCTCTGCTGCAGACAAGTTTGAATCAGTTCAGGGGCAATTCAGGGAACTCTGGCCCACCCTTCCTTTTCCCAAGGGAGTCTATCGATTCAAAACCGAAGAAGAAGCACATCAATGGAAAGAGACCAGAATGATTCAGCGGAGTCTCGACCGCCGCAACAAGCCGACCTCGTCAAAATCTGCCGGAAGCTGAACGAACTTGGGGCGAGGTATATCATCATCGGTGGTCTTGCCGTCCTCGAGACCGGATACGCCCGTGCGACCGAGGATATCGACTTCCTGGTTGAAACTTCCCGGGAAAACAGTTCGCGCATCCTGGAAGCCCTGATGATTTTGCCAGACCAAGCTGCCGCCGAGGTCGAGCCTGATGAAATCCCGGAATACACCGTGGTCCGAATCTGCGACGAACTGACGGTTGACCTGTTGGCGAAAGCCTGCGGGATCACCTACGAACTGGCTGAGAGCGAGATCTGCTGGCGGACCATTGACGGGGTCAAGATTCCCTTCGCCTCCCCCCGTCTTCTCTGGTGGACCAAGGATACCGTTCGAGAGAAAGACCATCTCGACCGACTCCACCTTGCCAAAGTCCTCCGGGCGGAAGGCTCCCCCGTTCCCCCTCCTCCCCTCTCCTGATTCCTCATTCCAACTCACCCTTCACCACTCTTCCGTGACCCTCTTTTCTGCCAACGAAATCCGCCTCGCCTACGGCCACCAAACCCTCCTCGACGGAGTCACCTTGGCCATTGCGGCCGGCGAGAAGGTCGGCCTCGTGGGGCGCAACGGTTGCGGCAAGTCGTCGTTGCTCAAGATCCTCTCGGGCGAGAACCAACCCGATTCCGGCGAGCTCTCGGCGCGACGCGGCCTCCGCATCGGCTATCTCCCCCAGGAATTCGAACTCGATCCCGCCCTTTCGGTTTACGACAACATCCTCGCCGGAGCGGCCGACGTCGCCACCGCCATCACCCGTTATGAGAACGGAGAAGGAAGCGAAGCCGAACTTGCGGAGCTCCTCACCCTGATCGAGCACGCCGACGGATGGAATCTCGACGCCCGCATCGCCGCCCTCTCCAATGCCCTCGCCACCCCGCCCCTGGAATCGGAAACCGGGCCGCTTTCCGGTGGCGAGAAGCGCCGCGTGGCCCTCTGCCGGGCCCTCGCCTCACAACCCGACCTCCTCCTTCTCGACGAACCGACCAACCACCTCGACTCGGAGTCCATCCGTTGGCTCGAGGCCTTCCTGAAGAGCTACACCGGCGCGGTCATCTTCGTCACCCACGACCGCTACTTCCTCAACGAGATCGCCACCCGCATCATCGAAATCGCCGGAGGCAAAGCCTACTCGCATCCCGGCAACTACACCGCCTTCCTCGAATCCAAGGCCGTCCGGCAGGAGATTGCCGAAAACTCCGAGCGCAAGCGACAGAAGTTTCTCAAGGACGAGCTCGAATGGGTCCGGGCCGGCGTCAAGGCCCGGACCACCAAATCGCGCTCCCGGCTCGATGCCTTCTACGCGGTCAAGGATCAGGAGGCTCCCGAACGCGAGGGCGAAATCGACCTCCTCATCCCACCCCCGCCCCGCCTCGGCAACACCATCGTCGATCTCGAAGACGTCTCCATCACCCTCGGCGATCGCACCCTCTTCCGTCACCTCAACCTCTCCCTCGAGGAAGGCCAATGTACGGGAATCGTCGGAAAAAACGGTGTCGGCAAATCCACCCTCCTCAAGATCTGCCTGCAGCAACTCGAACCCACCACCGGGACCGCCACCCTCGGCAAGCAAGTCAAGATCAACTACATCGACCAATCCCGGATGCAACTCGACGGCACCGGGTCGCTGCTCGATGAAATCTCGCAGGGCAACGAGAAGATCGAGTTTGGCGACGAAACGATCGGAGCCCGGGCCTACCTCAAACGCTTCCTCTTCTCCGACGAACGCATCAACGAGCGGGTCGACCTCCTCTCCGGGGGCGAACGAGCCCGCCTCATGCTTGCCAAGGTCCTCAAGACCGGTGGCAACCTCATCGTGCTCGATGAACCGACCACCGACCTCGACTTGCAGTCACTGCGCATGCTTGAGGAAGCCCTCGCCGCCTTTCCCGGCACCATCCTGGTGGTCTCACACGACCGCTACTTCCTCGACCGCATCTGCGACCAGATCGTGGCCTTTGAAGACGACGGGGTTCACCTCTCGCCCGGCAACTTTTCCTACTACCTCGAAAAACGTCAGGCCCGTGAAAACGCCGCCCGCGCCCAGGCCACCGCGGCGAATCGCGAAGCCAAGAAACGTTCTCAGGCGCAAAAAGAGAAATCGAGGAAGCTCACCATGGCCGAAGCGAAGGAACTGGAAACCCTCGAGGACAAGGTCATGGAGGCCGATGAAATCGTGACTGCCCTCGAGGAAAAGCTGGCCTCTCCCGAAGTGCAAACCGATTACGAGCAAATCCCGATCGTGATGTCTGAGCTGGAGGAAGCCAAAAAGAAAGCCGACGCACTCCTCGACCGCTGGGAGTATCTCGAAGAGGTCAAGGCAAACGACCCAACTCGGTCCTGATCATTTTCCTCAGGACCTTTCTATTTCAGGTGATAAAAGCGACCGTCCTCGGCACCCACGAGAAGTTCGCGTTTCCCGTCGCGATCAAGGTCGATGGTGGTGGGGCTGGAGGTGTGACCTGAGACTTTTCGACGGGCAAGATGACCAGCGCTCTTGAGGATGGTCTTTTCTCCCATCGAGCCTTCGTTACGATACAGCTCGGCATTGACCGAGTTGAGCAGGATGTCGAAATCCCCATCCCGGTCCCAATCAACCACGTCGATTTTTCGCCGCCCACTTTTGCCCGCGTGCTGGGAATTGAAGGCGATGGGGCGTCCGCTTTGGTCCACAAAAATCCGCTTTCCCGGGCGCAAGATGAGCCGTCCGTCTTCGCCCCTCTTCCGTTCGAAGAAGGCGAGGAATCCTTCGTGGTCGAGAACGATGAGATCGGTGAGGCCATCCCTGTTCCAGTCCACCATCACCGGAGTGGTCCGCCATTGCGTGACGAGTTCGTTGCCTTCGGGAAGCCACCAGTTCCACGTCGGCTTGGGCGGGTGACCGGGCCAGGCCACCTCGACCGACCGGGCCGCTCCAAGGACGGGCTCCTCTCGTGTCCCGATATTGGGATACCAGAGCACCTTCCCCCAGATGGAATTCACGACGAGGTCGGGAAGTTTGTCGTGATTCCAATCACCGACCGAGAGCGTGGTGTAACCCCACTTGGCTTCGCACGGTCCCTGAATCGACCCGTTCGGGCCGGCCTGGATACGGATGGTTTGCTTGTCCGCCTTGAGAAGAACGGGCGCGGCCCATTTCGGCTCGGGCTTCCCATCGAGATTCTCAAAGTAGGCAATGTTTCCGGCAGTGTTTCCAGCCAGGATGTCCTCGTCCCCATCGCCGTCCCAATCAAAGCCATAGGGGGTGGCGAGAGCACCGAACTTGAGGTCATCGGCTTCCTGCTGAAAGTAGACTGGAGAGAGGAAGCGGGGCAGACCGTCTTCATCGATCAATCCCGTGTGCTCGACCAAAGCCACCCGTCCGTCCTCGTCGCCCACGATGAGATCCTGATCCCCGTCGCCATCCCAGTCGACCGCCGTCGGGACGATCATCTGAACGTGCATGGCGAGGTCCTTGCCATTGTGCTGCAGTCGGCGTCCCGCCGCAAATTCCGGACGGGTGGCCGAACCGACATTTTTGAAGTAGGTGAAGCCGTCGAGAAACTCCCCGCAAAGCAGGTCGAGATCGCCATCGCCGTCAAAGTCGACCAGATTGGGCGAAGGCATCCCGTAAACATCCACTGGTCGGCCATCGGCCTCAAGCATGCGTGGCTTGTCATAATCGGGAACTTCGTTGCTTCCGGAATTCCGGAGCAGATAGACCCAGCCGTGCAGCGGTCCGTTGGTCCAGTTTCCCTGGTCATCGAAGGCGTCGTCCCACCCATAATCACCCCAAAACCCCTCCCCCACGATCAGGTCCTGGATGCCATCGCCGTCGTAATCGGCAAATTGCCACTGCCGGGCCCGCACCTTGCCCGATTCGATTGTGGGCCGATCATCATGGAGTTTTTCCGTCCGGCCAAATCCCCGCCCCACGAAATCGACGAAACGCATCCCGGGAATCAGCACTTCGGGCTTTCCCTGGGGATAAGACACCCGGATGTTCCCGTATCCTTTGCCGATCTTCACCGCCTTCTTGAACACCGGCAGTTTGGACCCACCCGGATTCTCAAAAAGATAAGTCCCATTGTAGGGCTTGTCAGGGCAGCTCACCACGAGATCGAGATCACCATCGCCATCCCAATCCATCGGAAGGGGCCAGGCCCAAAGCCCGACCCCGAGATCCACAACCAGCCCCGGATGATTGTATTGGAGCGGCCGGAGGTTGTTTGCCCAAGCCAGAGAGGGCAGTGCAAAACACAGGAAAAAAACGATCTTCATCCCGACGAGCCTGACGCAGAAAGGAGGAAGAGCCAAGAGATCCTGGTAGAAGCTTTCCGTTTCCAACACTCACCAATCTCGCCGCGATCTCCTGCGAGTCACTCCTTGGTCTGCAGGTAAGCGAAGAGGTCGATGATTTCCTCATCTTCCATGTAGGTCAGGATTCCCTCTGGCATCATGGAAACCCGGGCGGTCTCGCGTGACTGGATCTCCGACTTGGCAAGGACTAATTCCTGACCCACCACCCTCAGCGTGAGTTGGCGTTCATTTTCGCGGACAACGTTACCCGCGAGAGCCCGTCCATCGCGGGTGATGATCACGACCATTTTGTAGTCATCCTGAATCACCCCACTGGGATCGAGAATATTGTCGAGGAGATAGTCGAGGTTCGCGCGGTTGGCTCCCGTGATGTCGGGCCCCAGATTTCCGCCCCGCCCGTAGAGGGTGTGGCAGGCCGCGCAGCGTTGCTACGAGGGCGGTTTAGACGGGTGCGAATTACACATCACCGGTCATCTCATCGGACAGTTCTGGTCACCAGCCACGAACCAGCGCAACGACGATTTCGGTGGAAGCCTTGAAAACCGCGCACGCTTTGGCCT
>JALQTQ010000370.1 GCA_023263995.1 Akkermansiaceae bacterium
TCAGATGAGTGAGGCAACGAGAGACTTCATCCGCGAAATCATCGCGGAAGACATGGCTTCCGGGAAACATGAGGCTCCGGTAACCCGTTTCCCGCCCGAGCCCAACGGATACCTCCACATTGGCCACGCCAAGGCCATCGGCGTGAACTTCGGAATTGCCAACGAATACCGGGAGCGGGGTGCCCGTTGCCACCTGCGCTTCGATGACACCAACCCAGTCAAGGAAGACGTGGAATACGTCGAGTCGATCAAGCGAGACATCGCTTGGCTCGGATACGATTGGGGCGAGCACCTTTATTTTGCGAGCGACTACTTCGAGTTTTTCTACCAATGCGCGGTCGCCCTCATCGAGAAGGGTCTGGCTTATGTCGATACCCAATCGTCCGAGGAGATCAAAAGACAACGCGGGACGGTGAGTGAGGTCGGCCAGCCGTCGCCCCACCGCGACCGCCCGGTAGCGGAAAACCTCGAGCTCTTCCGCAAGATGCGCGACGGAGAATTCGCAGACGGGGGCGCGGTCCTGCGGGCCAAGATCGACATGGAGTCCTTCAACATGAACATGAGGGATCCCGTGCTCTACCGGGTGGTGCACGCCACCCATCACAATACCGGGGATCAATGGTGCCTTTACCCGATGTATGACTTCGCCCATCCCCTCGAGGATGCCCAGGAGCACATCACCCACTCCCTGTGCTCGCTCGAGTTTGAAAACCATCGGCCCCTGTATGACTGGGTGGTCGAGAACTGTCCGGTGCCCTCGCGACCCCGCCAAATCGAGTTTGCCCGCCTCAACATCGGCTACACTGTGATGAGCAAACGCAAGTTTATCCAGTTGGTCGAGGATGGTCACGTCGACGGCTGGGACGACCCACGAATGTCCACCCTGAGTGGGATGCGACGCCGGGGGTATCCGCCCGAAGCGATTCGCGCTTTTGTGGAGCGGGTGGGGCTGACCAAGCAGAATTCGCTCTCGGACTTTGCCTTGCTCGAGTTCGAAGTACGAAGCTATCTCAATAAAGTGGCCTTGCGCAAGATGGCGGTGCTCGATCCGGTCAAGGTGGTGGTGGTCAACTATCCCCGCGACAAAAGCGAACCGGTGACCATCCCGAACAATCCCGAGAACGAAGCCGACGGCGAGCGGAAGCTCCGTTTCACCCGTGAGTTCTGGATCGAGCGCGAGGATTTCATGATCGAGGCTCCCCGCAAGTTTTTCCGTCTCAAGCCGGGTGGGGCGGTGCGTCTCCGGGGGGCTTACATCATCCAACACCTCGATCACGTGCTCGGGGAGGATGGTGAGGTGAAGGAAATCCACTGTGAGTTCATTCCCGACACCATCGGCCAGGCTGCTCCGGAAGGGGTGCAATGCCGGACAGCCATCCACTGGGTCTCCTGCGAGGACGGAGTCGACGCCGAAGTGCGGCTCTACGACCGTCTCTTCACCGAGGAAATCCCCGACGCAGCCGAAGGGGGGTTTTTAGGCTGCCTGAACCCGGAGAGCCTGACAGTGGTGACCGCCAAGGTGGAGCCCGGATTGGCGGCAATGGCGCCGGGCGAGCGATGTCAATTCGAGCGTCTGGGCTATTTCGTGGCCGACGAAAAGGATCATCATCCGGAGAAGCCGATCTTCAATCGGATTGTGACTCTTCGTGATTCCTGGGGAGGCGGGAAGTGAGGATGAAAGGCCATCGTTATTGGCTTGCGGTGGTTTTCTTCCTGCTGGCCTCGGCCCCGGGGTTCTGGTTTCCGGTTCTCACCAACGTCCTGGATGGATACGGGCTTGGCGACTGGACGGTGGTTATTTTCCTGGTGACCCCGATCACCAGCATGATTTCACCTCTCATCTTCGGGGCACAGGTCGATCGTCATTTTCAGGCCCAGAAGGTCCTCGGCTGGATCATGTTTGCCGGAGCCGGATTTCTTTTCCTCTCCTTTCACGCCATGGAACATCACTGGGGGGGATGGTGGGTCTTTCTCTTCTTTTTCATCAATGGTCTGATTTCCGCGCCGGCCTGGTCCCTTTTGACCACCATCACCCTGACCAGCCTCGCGGACCCGGGGAGGTCCTTTGGCTACTTCCGCGTTTGGGGAACGATTGGTTGGATGGTCGCCGGCTGGTTGGTGAGCTACGCGTCGCTCGATGTCTCCGCGGGGACGGGCAAGGTTGCCGCTGGAGTGCGGATTTTGGCTGGGACGTGTTGTTTCCTGCTTCCCGCCACCCTTCCCAAAGGGGGGAAGGCGAAAGGATGGGTTGATCTCCTGGGCCTGAGTGCGATCAAATTGCTCAAGGATCGGGATTTGCTCGTTTATTACGGGACCGCCCTCTTTTTCAGCGTTCCGCTGAGTGCCTACTATCTGCATACTCCGCGGCACCTGCGAGAGCTTGGAATCGAGCGAGTGTCCGCAGCGATGACCCCGGCCCAAGTCATGGAAACGCTTGCGATGTTAGCGATGGGGTGGATGATCGCCCGCTATCGCGTGAAGGTCATTCTTTTGGTCGCGATGGTCGCCGGAGTACTACGATACGGCTTATATTCCCTGGACGGAGTGGGCTGGTTGATTGCCGGGGTCACCCTGCACGGCATTTGTTGGACCTTCTTCTTTGAAGCCGGAAAGGTCTTTGTCCATCGGCGGGTCGACGAAGGGATGCGCACCCAGGCCCAGGCCCTCCTCACTCTGTTCACCGGCGGGATTGCCGGATTGGTGGGCATTCCATTTGTGGAATGGGCCCACGCTCTTATCGTTCCTGATTATGGATGGTCCGGATACTGGATGGCCCTGACCGGAATGAACGTGGTGGCGATGACCACCTTCGCTTTGGGATACCGGGGGCTAC